>JBJTUI010000110.1:0-10852 GCA_046080625.1 Elainella sp.
CGACCTGGATCGCTCTACGTTCACGATCAACAGCGATGGCCTCGTGATTGACGACCAGGCGCTGACCAACCAGACCACAACGCTCTACCAGGCTTTGCGCTTGGCGGGCTACAAAACCCTCGACCCTGCCGAAATCAGAGCGATTGACGGCATTATCAGCAGCGGCATCTACGTCGAACCGTTTAGTCCCCAGCAGGTAGCCACCGTCACCCAGGACGCGAACGGCAATAGCGTGATCCAGCAGGGCACGACCGACTCAACCCTGATCAAAGAGCGGAACCAGCGCGCCACGACCCTGGTCGCTGTCAGCGAGAACGAGGACTACAACTACCGCTTCAACCGCAACAGTCCCCCGGAAACCTGGATTGCGCCGGACGAGCTGGCCGCCTGTGAACTGGTGAGCTAGTAGTTCGGGTGAGCTAGTAGTTCGGGTGAGCTAGCAGTTCGGGTGAGCTAGTCCAACCCGCCCCGTTGCAGCACCAGCGCCAGTCCGGCAAACACAATCAGCATCACCACCAGAGCGAAGGCAGCTCCCAATGGCCAGTTGTAGGCGAAGCCGAACTGCGAGGAGATCACGTTGACCAACAGAATGCCGCTGGGACTGCCGACCAGACTGGGCGTAATAAAATCGCCCATGGTGAGGGAAAACACGCTGATCGATCCGGCCAGAATACCGGGCGTGACTAGGGGCAGGACGATGCGGCGGAAGGTAGTGAGGGGCGGCGCGTTCAGATCAGCCGAGGCTTCCAGCAGGGTGACGGGCAGGCGCTCGAAGGCCGTGATCACCGGCAGAATCATGAAGGGCAGCCAGATATGGACGAAGGTGAGCGTGGTGGAAAACTGGTTGTAGAGAAACATCTGGCTGGGGGCCGAGAGCAGGCCCAGGCTGACCAGAGCGCTGTTCAGCACACCGTTGTAGCCCAGAATAATTTTCCAGGCGAAGACGCGCACCAGATAGCTCGACCAGAGGGGCAAAATCACCAGCAGCGTCAGCAAACTGCGATAGCGCCCGCCATAGCGGCCAATCCAGTAGCCCAGGGGCAGGGCAATCAGAATATCGATCAGGGTGACGCTGGCCGCCGTCAGCAGGGTCCGCAGCATCACCGTGCGGTAGGCACTGTTGGTAAAAATCGTTTGGAAATTGGTCAGGCTGAATTCTCTAACAATGTCAAACGACTCCAGCCGCCAGACGCTGTAGGCCAGCAGCAGCAGCAGCGGCAGAAAGTAGAGCAGCGACATCCAGAGCAGGGGCGGCAGCAATGTGGCCCAGAAGCCCAGGGGTTTACCCAGCGGTCGGCCCAGTAAATGCTTCAGCCCAGCAGGACGCGGTTGGAGATCGGAGTCGGCCAGCATATGCCTTTACTAGAAACAGCCTTTGTTTTGAAACAGCCAGACCTCTATTTTGCCAAAAGCTGGGTCGCGGCTTCGACATTCATCGGCTTGTGGAAGAAAAATCCCTGGCCATACTCACAGCCCATGTCCCGCAGGCGCAAGGCCTGAACCTCGGTTTCTACCCCTTCGGCCACCACGTCCATCCGCAGTTTGTGGGCCAGGGCCAAAATCGTGCGCACGATTTCCAGATTGTCGTTGCAGTCGCCGATTTGCTCGACAAACGAGCGGTCGATTTTCAGCGTCGTCAGCGGAAAGCGGGGCAGGTAGCTGAGCGACGAATAGCCCGTGCCAAAGTCATCAATCGCGAGCTGAATCCCTAGCGCCCGCAGCTGATAGAGAATGTCGATCACGCTGGCTGCGTTTTCGATCACCATGCTTTCGGTCAGCTCCAGCTTCAGCGAGGTGGGCTCCAGCTGCGATTCCTGGAGGATCTGCTGAATTCGCTGGCTCAGATCCAGCATGGAAAACTGCTGGCTCGACAGGTTGACACTCATCGTCAGGGCTGCATGCTCGGGGAACAGCTGTCGCCAGTAGCTCATCTGGCGGCAGGCAGTCCGCAACACCCACCAGCTCAGGGGGATAATCAGCCCGGTTTCTTCCGCCATGGAAATAAATCGCGAGGGAAACAGCAGACCCTGTTCGGCGTGCTGCCAGCGCACCAGGGCCTCAAACCCCGCCACCTGACCGGTTGAAAGCCGTACAATCGGCTGGTAGTAAAGCTCTAGCCCCGGATATTGGCCGGAATATTGGCCGGTATATTGATCGGGCAGATTGAGCTGCGAGTTCAGAGTAGAGCGGGCCGTTTGCAGCGAGCTAGCGGTGGGACCCAGCTGATTGGCTGGATTGGTAAGGGCGCTGCTTGAGGCTTCAATCACGGCGGCCCCGGCTGGCAGGTCGCCAATCTGCACGCTGGCTGGGGCTGCATCCCCCACGACCAGGCTAGAGGCCACCAACCCAATCTGGCTCTGGCGCTCGCCCTGGGCAATGGCGCGACGCAAATCGCTCTCCAGCCGCAGCTTCACCAGCATCCCGGTTCGCATACTCTTGTCAAATACCAGACAGCTAGCCCGGCCCATCGACTTAGCGCGATACATCGCCGTCCCCGCATCGCGCAGCAGGTGCTCGGGGTCGAGGTAGTAGGGGGCGCTGAGCACAATGCCAACACTGGCGCTGACGAACACCTCGTGGTCATCCAGGCTAAACGGGCAGGCTAGGGACTGCTGGATCTGTTTGGCGATCTCCACCGCCGCATCGCTGTTCTGCACCGATTTCAGCAAAATCGCAAACTCGTCTTCGCCCAGACGGGCCACGACCTGATTGGCTGACAAAAACGATTTGAGCCGCTGGGCAATTGCCAGCAGCAGCCGGTCGCCCAGGCTGCTCCCCAAACTGTTGTTAATCAGCTTGAACTGGTCAAGATCCAGCCAGAGCACGGCAAATCGACGCTGGCTGTCCTGCTGCGCCTGGTTAATCGCATGCTCCAGATGGCTGGTAAATCCGCTCCAGCTCGGAAGCTCCGTCAGGCGGTCGAAGAAAGTGCTGCGCCAGAGTTCTTCCTCGGCCTGCTTCTGGGCGGTGATATCTACCTGGGAGCCCACTAACTTCTGGGCCTTGCCCTCGCTGTTCCAGATCACCAGCCCACGGCCCTGCATCCAACGGTAGCTGCCGTCGCCGTGCAGCAGCCGGTATTCCTGCTCAAAATGGGAGCCGATGCCGTCCAGATGATCCCGAATCGCCGCATCCAGGCTGGGGCGGTCGTGGGGATGAACCCGCTCAAACCATTCCTGGGGATGATCGCTCAGATCGAACTCGCTGTAGCCTGCCATCTGTTTCCAACGGGGCGAGACATACAAGCGATTGGTCTTGAGATCCCATTCCCAGACGCCGACGTTAAACCCCTGGAGCATCAGGGCATAGCGGCTTTCGTTTTGCTTGAGCGCCACAAACGCCGCTGTCAGTTTGAGCAGCAGCAGGCTGCCCCCAATCAAACCAAACCAGAGCAACGGCGTGGCCACAGGTAGCCAGAAGTTGGCCCCAAACGCCGCCCAACTCAGCCCCAGCCAGACTCCGCCCAGAGTTGGCCAGAGCCAGAGATGATGAGACCAGGTCCAATTCGCTGTGTAGAGCAGCAGCGGCAGCGTGAGCAGCAGCAGCAGCAGGGCTGTTTGTAGCCGACCCAAGGGAATCAAACTGTCTTGGTGCAGCAGATTGCTGGCAACGGCAGCCTGGAGATAGATGGAAGGGCTATTGGGGTCGTAGGGGGTGGCGAACCGGCTGGGCGTGCGGTCTGCCCCAACTAAAACCAGCTTATGACGCAGCTGCTGCGGTCCAATCCGACCCGCCATCACGTCCCCTAGCGAATAGTGGGGCAGGGCCGCGATGCTCCCCTCCCAGTTGAGCCAAAGACGAGCTGAGGGCAGGGCAGAGTTGGACCAGCCAAGCGTTGAGAAGAATCTGGCAAACCGGCGGCTATCTGTCTCAGTCTGGTTTTGACTTTGGGCCTGATAGAGCTGCGCCGCTGCGGCTCCTAAACTGGGCAGCCCATGCAGTTCTGCTGGCACGGATCGCACTAGGCCGTCGGCATCGATCCGGTGGGCAACATGTCCCAGGGCAGCTGCGGCTCGACTCAGCTGTGGGTTGGTCAGCATGGGTTGCTGGTCTGCTGTCCAATTCTGAGCCAACAGCACCCGTCGCTGGCTTAAGGCCGCTGTCAAAGCTATGTCATCGGGTTCCAGGCCGACAAACAGCTGATCTAGGGCGATCACCGTCGGGTCAGCTGCGGCTAACCGTTCGACCAGGGTGGCATAGAGCTGCCGCGACCAGGGCGGAGTCTGAAGCTCCTGTAGGCTCGCCTCATCCATTTCGATGATCACGATCGACGGATCCCAGGATAGCGGCCCTCGCCAGTGGAATAGGCTGGGGTAGGAGGCATTCTCTAACCCCTCTCCCCAGCTCATACACCAGAGCAGCAGGATGACTAATCCGGCTACAAGGAGCGCTAGGCTCTGCTGCCAGTAGGGCTTGAGCCAAAGGCGAAACCGCTCCTGAAAGGGAGAGCTCCAGCTATAGAATCGCTGCTGTTCAAAAAAGATTCTCATGAAACTGAGGCTAACTTAGGGTTGTAAAACGGTGACTAGAGTGAAACTTGCTGGTTCAAATAGCTCTGGGGCAGATTTGTCTCAGCACCGGCCAAGTAGATGTGACGGTTGGCCTATCCCCCGGCCAGTTCAATCAACCCGGCAGTCTCCAAGGGGATGATCGAATCAGCTTAGCGATCAGAGCAGTTGGCTAGGCAGAGTCAGTCTACGGGAACTTGCATGGAACTCTGATCACATAATCTCTGTGAGCTGACCTCTAACCGGAGCAAGCGAGAAAATACTCTATTGTTTGGGAATCCCAAAATTCGATCAGTGATCCTACGCCGAGCCTGGGCCAAGACCTTCGTGCCCTTTGTCGATGTCGCTGGGCCTGTATAACTAGCCCCTGTGCCGGAAAAGGAGCGGATTGGATGGATTGCCTAGATCTGATTGATAGTTATGATTGAGAAAACTGGGGTGATTGATTTATTTTGAAGAACGACAGCGAGTTTAGAGGCTGTATTCCCCCCAAAAGTTCAAGCACCTCAAAGCAACTGATTAACTGATTTAGTAATTCTTAAGGAGACACCCTTGCCGACTCTAGGCGTCAATATTGACCATGTAGCCACCATTCGTCAGGCCCGCCGCACGGTAGAGCCCGACCCCGTTGCTGCTGCCGTATTGGCCGAGCTAGCCGGAGCCGATGGGATCACGGTGCATCTGCGCGAAGACCGACGCCATATTCAGGATCGGGATGTTCGCCTGCTGCGCCAAACCGTCCGCACCCATCTAAATCTGGAGATGGCCGCCACCGACGAAATGGTCGGGATTGCCCTCGACATCCGGCCCGACTATGTGACGCTGGTGCCCGAGCGCCGGGAGGAAGTCACGACCGAAGGCGGCCTCGACGTAGCCGGACAGCAGCCCCGCATGCAGCAGATTGTAGCCACCCTGCAAGCCGCCGGAATCCCGGTCAGTCTGTTTATCGATGCGGACGAACGCCAGATTCGGGCAGCAGCAGCAACAAGCGCCCAATTCATCGAGCTGCACACGGGCCAGTATGCGGAAGCCAAGCTCGAACAGCAGGCGAAGGAGCTGGAGATTCTGGCTCGGGGCTGCGAACAGGCTCTGTCATTGGGGCTGCGGGTCAACGCGGGCCATGGCCTCACCTACTGGAACACCTACCCGGTCGCCTGTCTGCCGGGAATGGAAGAGCTGAACATTGGCCACACAATTATTAGCCGGGCCGTGCTGGTGGGCATGGAGCGAGCCGTGCGAGAGATGAAGCAGGCAATTCGCGGCCTGTGAGTTTCTGGAGGCTTGGGGGGTTTTGAGAGGCTTGGGATAAGGATTGTAACGCCCTGCGCCCTTAAGTACCGGGGGCTGGAGATTGGTGAGAGAATAGTCAAGGTGAATTTTGAGGTTGAGAGCTGAGTTTGGCTCCAAGCTTGCTTTCACCCACGTTGATCGGTAGCTCAGCCTAATAAAATTCAGGATCTGTTAGACCGAGCTGAACCTAAAACGAGTTAGAACTAAAACACCGTTTAGAACCATGCAGACCTACTACTATCTTTTAGCCAGCCAGCGCTACATCCTCGAAGAAGAACCGACTGCCGAAGTCCTGAAAGAACGGACGCGCTATTACCAGGAGCAGGAGAAAGAAGTTGACTTCTGGTTGATTCATCAGCCTGCTTTTCTAGAAGCGCCCGAATTCGCTGCGATTAAGGCCAAGTGCCCCCAGCCTGCGGTGTCAATTGTTTCGACCAACTCCCAGTTCATCACCTGGCTGAAGCTGCGGCTGGAATATGTGCTCACGGGCGAGTTTCAGGCTCCTTCGGCCACCATTCCCGATCCGTTGGCCTCGCTTGTGGCCGCTAGCTAGTCTCGCTAGGCCCGCCAGACTCCTGCCTCGCGCCCAACCCTCGCCCTACCCAGGCCAGAACGCTACCCAGGCCCAAATCATTTGACAATCGGGCCTGACAGTACAAAAATTTGAGAGTAGAAAATTTCCCACGAGGAAAGCTATGCGAGGTTTTCGACTCGGTTCTGGCATTTGGGTAGGAGCGCTCCTGCTGGGGCTCAGCGCTGCCGCAACAATCCAGGGCCAGGTTGTGCGGGCTCAGCTGTCTGAATGTCAGCCGCCTCGACCCGAAGAATATCTGCTGCTGGTGCCCAACCGGCAGGCCAACACCCAGAGCGAACTACGCCGCCTTTTGCCCAACAACGCTATCCTCACCGCCTGCAACTATCTGAATGACGAAGTGATTCGGGTCGAGGGGTTTGCCAGCGCCGAAATCGCCAGCGCCTGGGCCAAATATTTGCTCGATGCTGCCGGGCTCCAGGCGGTTGTGTCTCGCCCCAATCTGGCTACAGCGGCCAGCCCGACTCCCAATCCGGCGGCCAGTCCAACTCCTAGTCCGGCTCCCAGTCCTGTGCCAAGTCCGGCAGCTAGCCCAACGCCCAATCCGGCCCCTAATTCATTCCCCAGTCCAGCTCCTAATCCGGCAGCCAGTCCGGTCCCCAGCCCAACTGCGGGAGGAACCAGTACTCCAGCTCCCAGGCCAGTCCCCAATCCGGCACCTAGTCCGGTCCCCAGCCCAGTTCCTAGCCCGGTTGCTTCGCCCAGTTTCCCAACAGCTAGCCCGACTCCCGCTGCAGTCGCTTCGCCCAATTCGGCAGCCAGTCCAGCAGTCAGTCCGGCCCCGAGTCCTGCGCCCCAGCTGGCCTACAATCCCCAGCCTCTGGGAGCCGGGTTTGCGGTGGTGGTCAACTATTTTAATGATCCAGATATCGCCAATCGGGTTCGGCAGGTGACGACTCGCGAAGTCGGGCTGGTGGCCTTTGAGCAACAGCCTTATCTGCTGGCTAGCTATACCACCGATGCGGCGGCGGCTTCGCTGCTGCTAAAAACGCTGAGCGAACGGGGCCTGACGGCGGCGATTGTGGACAGTCGGCGGACTGTGCTGCTGACTCCGGCGGTGAGGTTGGGGAATTAGAGTGGGGAGATGGGGGAGATGGGGAAGATGGGGAAGATGGGGGAGATGGGGGAGATGGGGGAGATGGGGAAGTGAAAACAGGCAGAGTGCAGAATTGGGGCAGGGTCGGAGCTTTGGGCGGCCTGCTGGTTGGGTTGGGGGGCGGATTGGGGACATCCGGGGCAATGGCGCGTCCGGCACCGCTGTTTCAGCCCTACGTTTACCAGATCCGCCAGGCTCTGCCGCCCGAGGCCGAAATGCGGCTTCCCGAGGAGGTGCTGTTGACCGCTGGCCCCGGACTTGACCCGGAGGAGCTGATTGTGAAACTGCTGCCCAGCGAAAATCCGGGACGGCTGACGATTGGGCTATTTACCTGCCAGCGCAGTCCTTTTCCCTGTTTGGTCGGCGGCTTTTCGGTAGAGGCCAGCAGCTCAACCAGCGCCCAGGATGAGCTACATCGACACCAGGCCCAGGGCAACCCGATCACGTTGGCGCGAGGCGTGCGGGGCTATCTGCGGGAAGGAACGGCCCTGAAGCCCAGCTCGGAGTTTTCGTCGCTGATGTGGGAACAGGCGGGGATGATCTACACCGTCAGCTTTCTGGCCGCCGAGCGGGAGAATATTCTGACGATGGGGCGGTCGATGGCCAACGCTTTGCCGCTCAGCTCGGTGCAGCCAGCAGCTAGCCGCCAAGTAGGTAATAATTCTCAGTAAATTTCTTTCAAATCTCTTAACAGTCCACATTCAGTGATAATCTGAAAAGTGGCATTTTGGAATGTTCAAGCCATTTCAATCCTTTCAATCTTTAAAAAGCTGATCACACGATAGGCGCAAGCATGGTCACCACAGCAGAAAAAACCAACGTCGGCTTCGTTAGTCAAATCATCGGTCCCGTCGTAGACGTTCGATTTCCGGCGGGGCAGATGCCCAAGATTTACAACGCTCTTGTCATCAAGGGCACCAATTCCGCTGGCCAAGACATTTCGGTTACGTGCGAAGTGCAGCAGCTTTTGGGCGACAACCAGGTGCGTTCGGTGGCCATGAGCTCCACTGATGGCTTGGTGCGTGGCATGGAAGCTGCCGATACGGGTGCGCCAATTAGCGTCCCGGTAGGTACCGCTACCCTGGGCCGGATCTTTAACGTCTTGGGCGAACCGGTGGACAACAAGGGCGCAGTCAGCGGCGAAACCTCGCCGATTCACCGTTCTGCCCCCAAGCTGACCGATCTGGAAACCAAGCCCTCGGTGTTTGAAACCGGCATCAAGGTGATTGACCTGCTCACCCCCTACCGTCGGGGCGGCAAAATTGGCCTGTTTGGCGGGGCAGGCGTCGGCAAGACCGTGATCATGATGGAGTTGATCAACAATATTGCTACCCAGCATGGCGGAGTGTCGGTGTTTGCAGGCGTGGGCGAGCGGACTCGCGAAGGAAATGACCTCTATAACGAAATGATTGAGTCCGGGGTAATCGACAAAGATAACCCGGCCAACTCGAAAATCGCCCTGGTCTACGGTCAGATGAACGAACCGCCCGGTGCTCGGATGCGGGTGGGCCTGTCGGGTCTGACCATGGCCGAATATTTCCGGGATGTCAACAAGCAGGACGTGCTCCTGTTCGTAGACAATATTTTCCGGTTTGTCCAGGCTGGCTCTGAGGTGTCAGCTCTGCTGGGCCGGATGCCTTCTGCCGTGGGATACCAGCCCACCCTGGGTACGGACGTGGGCGACCTGCAAGAGCGGATCACCTCCACCACCGAGGGCTCGATCACCTCGATCCAGGCCGTCTACGTACCCGCCGACGACTTGACCGACCCGGCTCCCGCCACTACCTTTGCCCACCTGGATGGTACCACCGTGCTGTCGCGGGGTCTGGCCTCCAAGGGCATCTACCCGGCTGTGGATCCGCTTGACTCGACCTCGACCATGCTGCAACCCGGTATTGTCGGCGATGAGCACTACAGCACCGCCCGCGCCGTGCAGGCTACCCTCCAGCGCTACAAAGAGCTGCAAGACATCATCGCAATTCTGGGTCTGGACGAACTCTCGGAAGACGATCGGCTGGTCGTGGCCCGCGCCCGCAAGATCGAGCGCTTCCTATCCCAGCCCTTCTTTGTGGCTGAAGTCTTCACCGGCTCTCCTGGTAAATACGTCACCCTGGAAAAAACGATCAAGGGCTTCCAGGCGATCCTGTCAGGCGAACTAGACGATCTGCCTGAGCAGGCTTTTTACCTGGTGGGCGACATTGAAGAAGCCAAGGCGAAGGGCGAAAAGCTGAAGGCTGAAGGCAAATAGGTCTACCCTGACGCCTTAGTCCAGTATTGCGGGGGAGCTTTCCCCCGCCTCAAGATTTTTGGAGAGACAAATGCCATTAACAGTTCGCGTTGTTGCACCCGACAAAACGGTCTGGGACGCCACTGCTGAAGAGGTGATCCTGCCCAGCACGACGGGTCAACTGGGAATCCTGACCGGCCACGCTCCCCTGATGACTGCCCTGGATACGGGCGTGATGCGGGTGCGGGCCAGCAAAGACTGGCTGGCGATCGCCCTGATGGGCGGATTTGCCGAAGTTGAGAATAACGAAGTGACGATTCTGGTGAACGGAGCCGAACGCGGTGAAGATATCGATCTGGAAACGGCTCGCACGGCCTATAATGCCGCAGTGGCTAAGCTGGATCAGGTGAGCGGCACGGAGGATCGCACCGAGCAGATTCAGGCAGAACGCGCCCTGCGTCGCGCCAGAGCCCGATTCCAAGCCGCAGGCGGTGTGGTTCAGGTCTAGGTTCTCTGGTTTTGCCAGGTGCCTACCTACAGGGCTGACCTGATAATGCCGCATGAAAGGCCGGAAAAGTGTTTTACCGAAATTGATTATCCCAAAGTGATTATCCCTATGATCCCAGTGGCCCAGCCGCTGGGTTTTGCTTTGGCCTGAGAGAAGGCTCTCTGGTTATTGCAGAAGAGACACCGGAGGGAATTCTGCTACGCCCGGCAGTCGCGATGCCAACCACAGTATTTATTCAGGAGCCGGTGGAAGAGCTTTTGCTGGAAGGAATTGCCAGTGGCGAATTAACCGATATGACTCAATCAGACTGGGATGACCTGCGGCAGGTTGTGCAAACCGTTAGACAGGGAGCTATGTTGAGAAGTGGTGTATGGGGGAAGGAGAAGAAGGGGCGTATCCTGCTGGATAGGAAACAAAACAACCAGACGAGGATACACCATGAAACAAGACAATCTTAGGGTCTGTCAAGAAATAACCTCATGGTTTTAGAATTAGACTAAGAGGCTAAATATTGAGAATTGGAGTACCTGAATGGGAAGCCAAAGCATTCATCAGTGTCAGTGTTGGGAGTGCCAGGAGGGAAGCGAAAAGACTCGGTTGCACCATGAACAACTGAATCTGTTGATGAGTC
>JBJTUI010000111.1:0-6103 GCA_046080625.1 Elainella sp.
GGACTTGAACAAGATTGAGAAGTTTTGGGCACGTCTCAAGCATTATCTTCGCAAGACGATAAATCAGTTCGACAACTTGTGGGATGCGGTCGATAATGCCTTCAAGCAATTGTCCTAACCAACCCCTCGACTGCTATAGCACCACAGATGGTTACAGCCGCAGAATCTGGAAAGCTACCAAGCCAGGATTATGGAGCCGCAATTGTTCGACTATATCAAGATAAAACTGCTGTGGGAGCAGGGTTTTGTATATCTGACCGCTATGTTCTGACCTGTGCCCATGTGGTTAGCCAATGTCTTGGGAAGGGCAAAAATTGGAAGAACATTCAGGCCAAAGACCTGATCGGCCAAGCCTTAGAAATTGATTTTTTGATAGACAAGGGTTTGACAGAGGAGGGTGAACAACGGGAAACGGTTGAGATTTTGCCTGAACTCTGGGGAGCTGATAGTGCTGATCTTGCTGTCCTGAAGCTGCTCCAGCCCCGACCGAGTGGGGCAAGGGTGATCAGCTTGTCGTCAGAATCTGCCTACTGGCATCATCCATTTCAAGTTTTCGGATTCCCAGACAAGCGACCCGATGGCGTTTGGACAACTGGAATACTTCTAGGAGAGCAACCTGGAACGGGTTGGATTCAAATGGGAGGGAAGGATGGTGAAGGACTGAGCATTAGACCGGGTTTTAGCGGGGCTCCGGTCTGGGATGCAACGCTTGGTGCCGTGGTAGGAATGACGGTTGCCCGCGATAAGGAAGAAACTGCCAATATCGGCTTTATGCTGCCCTACGCCAAGCTGAAGCGGGCTTTGGAGGCGGTGGAGCTGTTTGAACTGCTGGGTGCGGCGGGTGCGGAGGAGATTCCCTGGCAGAGAGCCTACCAGAGGGTGAGGCCAGAGATTGATATTTATCCGGGGAATTGCGCTACGACGCTTGAGGCGGCAATTTTGCAGATATTGGATCTGTCAAGCCGAAACAGACCCTATCCGCCGATTGTTGAGTTTATTGGCGATTTGGCGCGACCGGAACTTGATCTGGCAGTTCAACCCCGATTGATTTGCTGGTTGGATCGGCGGGTTGAAGATGTGTCTGCCCTGCTGGACGCAATCAAGCAGAGAGTCAAGGCTCAGCAGTCTGTAGCTCAGCAGTCTGCCCAGTCACCGCATCTGCTGTTCTGGGTGCAGCCAGAATCGAACAGCGACGGCTATGAGGTGCAGGCGTATTTGGTCAGAGATCGGGAGCAGTATGACCCCAAGACCGCAGAGCAGCTTCAGGCTCCGACAAACTGGCTGGGGCATCTGGGGCAGGAAAGGGCGGAACGCTCGGATCTTGAGGCCATCTTGCGAGGCTGTTTGGAGGAAAGCGTGGCGGAACTAGCGGACGGCAGCGGTTTACCAGATCTGCAAGTGCATCTGTTTTTGCCGCTGGCCTGTTCACATTGGCCAGTTGATCGCTGGACTGCTGATAAACTTGATGAGTTTCATCCGGAGCCGGAATTGGTGGGTTCTCGCTATCGGCTGGTACTTCGGTCGGCGGAGCGCTTCTCGCATCCGGACCTGTGCAGACCTCAAACTACCGCTTTGTGGGAGGACAAGTGGTCAACGCTGATAGATGATTCGAGGCAGAAGTCTTGTGAACTGATTCCTGCCGATCACGAAACACCAGCAACGCTTGCCACTAAGCTCTGCCAGGACAAGGTTGTGGGCTTCTATCGCACCCGCGTTCCCCAGGTTCATACACCCGGTGAACCCAGCCTGTTTTCGGCTCTGTGTGGGACAGGTGCGCCGGTCGCAGTCTGGTTGCGGCAGGATTTACCCGATCACTGCCGGGACGATTTTTTGCGGTTTCTGGACAATAATTTGGTCGAGCTACCCGGTCAGATGCAGCGAATTCGTCAGCAGTTTGAGGGCTGTGCGGGCGATGAACACCTCCAGCAGCATGCAGTCTTGATCTGGGAAGACCCGAAGCTGGTGCCACCCAGTCCCTCGGTGCTGAATCCGGGGCCAAATCAACGGCTGAGAATGGCGTGATCATCAGTAAAATGACCAGTAAAATTCAGACTGACGCCCCGTTTCATGTTCTCTCTTGATCCCTCCACCTATGGCGACAGATCCGGCAGCAGACTCAGCAGCAGGCCCAGCAGCAGGCTCGGCAGCAGGCCCAGCCACAAACCCAGCAACAGACTGGCATATCTTCAAAGGGCGCGATCCAGACCAGGCCGATTATCAGCCGCATCCCCAGGCGATTGCCAAGCTGCCCGAGCCGCCCCGCTGGCGGGATTTTCGCAGCCAGCATGACCCCGATCCCCAAAAACGCATCACCAAAAAGCAGCGACGGGGCGCGACGTTTTATCCCAGTCAGGCGGAGATCGAGATGGTGAATGCGGCGCTGTATTTGCGCCGTCCGCTGTTGATTACGGGCAAACCGGGCACAGGCAAAACCTCGCTGGCCTATGCGGTAGCCTATGAGCTGGATCTGGGAGAGGTGCTCTATTGGCCGATTACCACCCGCACCACCCTGAAAGAAGGGCTATATGACTATGACGCGATTGGCCGGTTGCAGGATTTTCAGCTCTCGAAGGAAGAAGGGCTGAGCCGAGAAGAGAGCATCCGTCGAATTGGTAAATATATCCGGCTGGGGCCACTGGGCACGGCGTTTTTGCCAACGGTTGGGGACGGAATTAAGGGCGCGGCCAAGGCCGGAGACAAAACTGGGGACAAAACTGGGGACAAGGCCGGGGACAAGCATCAGGATAAGCCAGCGGTGCTGCTAATCGACGAAATCGACAAGAGCGACATCGACCTGCCTAACGATTTGCTGCACATCTTTGAGGAGGGCGAGTTCAGCATTCCAGAGCTGGAGCGCATTGCCGACGAGCAGCCCGAAGTGGAGGTGCAGACGGCCTACCGGGACGAGAATGAGCCCAACTACCGCCCGACGGCAACAATTGAGCGGGGTCGGGTGCGCTGTCAGCAGTTTCCGTTTGTGATTTTGACCAGCAATGACGAACGCGAATTTCCGCCCGCGTTTTTGCGGCGCTGTCTGCGGCTGGATATTCAGCAGCCCGATCTGGAACGGCTGCGACAGATTGTGGCGACCCAGCTAGCGCCAGACCTGGCCGAGCAGGCCGAAGCTCTGATTCAGGCGTTTTTTGATAAGCGCCGGGAAGACAGCCACGACCGGGCCACGGATCAGCTGTTGAATGCGGTGTATCTGATCACGAAGGAGAAAGCGCCCGAGGAACTGACCGAGCGTCTGCTTCAGCAACTGTTTCGCCCGCTGGATCAGTAGCGCATGGTTAATTCTGAATCGGCAACACCCGAATCGGCAATACCTGAGTCAGCAACACCTGGGTCAGGAATTCAGCGGTTTGCGACGCTGCTGCGGGACGAGTGGGCCAAGCTGGATGCGGCCCATGACAGCGGCCTGGATGGGGAAGATTTGCTGGATGTCCTCTGGCTGGCCCAGCAGATCTCGCGGGCTCCGACAGCCAAGACTCAGGCCAAACCCGTCGATTCCCCAACCGTCAGCCCGGAGGAAGGCGGATCAGCCCCAGCGCCCAGCTCGGAACTAGCGTCCAGCTCGGAACCCAAGGTGTTGATTCACAGTTCGCCGCCCGATGCTGCTGAGTCTGCGTCCGAGTCGGAATCTGGGTTGGGATCTGGGTTGGGAACTGGGCTGCCGATCCAGGTGCCTGGGGCCAGCGCTCTGCGGTCACAGCTTGATCTGGCGCGGGCCTTGCGGCCTTTGATGCGGAAAATTCCTTCCCCGACCCAGCGCCAGCTAGACGAGACGGCAACGGCGATTCAGATTATGGAGCAGGGGGTCTGGTCGCCGGTTTTGGTGCCCGCACCGGAACGCTGGTTTGATCTGGCCTTGGTGGTGGAAGCAGGCGCTTCGCTAATCCTGTGGCAGGAGACGATTGCTGAACTGCAAACACTGCTAGAACGACAGGGGGCGTTTCGGCAAATTCGCACCTGGCGCTTGACGGCTGAAGGGGGCAGGATTGTGCTCTCGCCCAACTGGAATGCGAGCGGGAATACGAACGGGAATACAAATGGGAATACAAACGGGCAGGCTGCGAATCGCTGGCGTCCGGCCAAAAGGCTGCTCGACCCAACTCGGCGGCGGCTGATCTGGCTGATCAGCGACTGCACTTCGGAGCTGTGGGATCGGCAGCCCCTCTATGACTGTCTGGCAGATTGGGGCAAACAGTCGCCCTTGGCCATTTTGCAGCTGTTTCCTGAACGGCTCTGGCCCCGCACGGCTCTGGGAATTGGACAGCCGGTGCGCCTGAAGGCCGGAATCCCCGGAGCCACCCAAGCCCAGCTTAGCGCCAAGGCCAGCTCGCTGGAGCCGCTGCTGTTTGAGCCAATTGAGCCAACAGCTTCTGAGCCAACAGCTTCTGAGCCAACTGAGCCAACTGAGCCAACAGCCCGATCGATTGTGCTGCCAGTGATTAGCCTGGAGCCGGAGCCGCTGGCTCGCTGGACCAGGGTGACGACCGGAATGGCCGATGCCCGTCTGGTGGCGTTGCAGGTAGCGTATGGCGATCTGGCCTTGCTTAGTCAGCCGGTGCAGTCAGGGGGCGAAACTGGAGAGCTGCTATCAGAGGAGCTATCGCCCGAGCAGCGGGTGCGGCAGTTTTGCGCTACGGCGTCGATTTTGGCCCAGCGGCTGGCGGGTCTGATGGCGGCGGTACCTGTGAGTTTGCCGGTGGTCTATTTGATTCAGCGCAATTTGTTGCCCCAGTCGCGGCAGGTGCATGTGGCCGAGGTGTTTATGGGCGGGCTGCTGGAGCGGGTGCCGTCGGCTGGCCAACCAAATTCTGGCCAATCGGGTTCTGCCCAATCTTCAGATCAGACTTTGGCCCAATATCGCTTCCCGGAACCGGTGCGGGAGCTGCTGGTGGATGCGGTGCCGATCTCGAAGACGACCAGGGTGCTGGATCTGCT
Organism: Elainella sp.; assembly: GCA_046080625.1. Taxonomy (GTDB): domain Bacteria; phylum Cyanobacteriota; class Cyanobacteriia; order Elainellales; family Elainellaceae; genus Elainella. Next base: position 4,948 of record JBJTUI010000111.1, read on the forward strand.
CTCGGCGGATATTGCCCAGCGATTGGGCTTGGGCACCAAGAGTTTTACGGCCCTGATTGCCTGTCTGCCCCGGCTTGAATCTGACCAACGGCAGTCGCTGCAAGCCTTTGCCGAACTGGGAATCAGCACGTTGAAACGACTGGGGGGCGACTATCGCCAGCGAGCCGAGCAGTTGGCCCAATATTTGCCGCCAGAGCCAATGCCAGAGCCGACGCCAGAGCCGACGCCAGAGCCAAGCCCCGGAGCCTGGCCGCCGTTGCAGGACTATCAGTATCGGGTGGCGCAGGTTGAGGTGGAGCGGTTGCGGTCGTTTGAGTTTGAGACGGCCACGATTCAGCGATCTGATCCGCCTGAACCTCAGTCGCGTCGGGGTAAGCGTCAGCAGAAGGCGTCTCAGCCAAACTGGACGATCACCAGATCTGTCGGCAGCGGCTGGCAGCGGCTGGAGGATCTGGGCGACGGCGTGGGGCTGGAGCTGGTGGAGCTTCCGGCAGGGCGGTTTTGGATGGGGTCGCCGCAGGAAGAGCCAGAACGGTACGACAGCGAAGATCCGCAGCATCTGGTCAGGCTGGAGGAGTTTTTGATCGGCAAGTATCCGGTGACGCAGGCCCAGTGGCGAGCGGTGGCGGCTTTGCCCCCAGAAGCTCAGGAGCTTGACCCCAACCCATCTCGGTTTAAGGGAGACAACCGCCCGGTGGAACAGGTGTCCTGGCGGGATGCGGTCGAGTTTTGTGCTCGCCTCTCGGCCCACACAGGCCGCCCCTACCGCTTACCCACTGAAGCCGAGTGGGAATATGCCTGTCGCGCCCTGCCGATTCCGTTGGATGCCGATGAACGCACTGTTGAGCAGGCTAAAGCCACAGCGCCCTTTGCCTTTGGCCAGATGATTACGCCAGATCTGGCCAACTATCGCGGCAGCGTCGCTTACAACAAGGGGCCAACGGGAGAAAATCGCCAGCAAACGACCGAGGTAGGTAGCTTTGCGGCCAATGCCTTTGGCTTGTTTGATATGCACGGCAACGTCTGGGAATGGTGTGCCGACCACTGGCACGGTAGCTATGCCGAGAAACCAGAGACACTAAAGCAAGACGGACATCTGGCATGGCTTTCAGGGAATGAAGATGCTAATCGGCTGTTGCGCGGTGGTTCCTGGATC
>JBJTUI010000112.1:0-3762 GCA_046080625.1 Elainella sp.
AACCAATCTAAAACACGCTGACGCAGTTGTTCAGAGAACTCACCCATGCAGTTGCGCTAACGCCGCTCAATGTGAATGCTGATTCGGGTTGTCATCTCGAAGATCGGGACAGGAGTCAGGCCAAACATGAACGAAATTAAATTGGACTCAATTCTGGGCACAGTCGGCTAGGATTGTGCTTTCATTCTAGATCAAGTTTTAGACCGCGACAGATCAGGCCGCAACAGATCAGGCCACGACAGATCAGGCCGCGACAGATTTCGCCACAGCAGGTTTTGCCACAGCCACCCTTGACGGATGGGCTTGGCTAGAGTAATCGCTCTCAGGGGCTCGGCGCGGGCGAACACTGTGGGTAAATATTCAGCTAAATATCAGGCAAACCTAGAGGTAAACCGGGTCAGGCAAGCACCATTTTTTCCAGGGTTTGCAGCAGCGCCTGCTCGTTGAAGGGTTTGGAGAAATAGGCCGTTGCGCCCAGGCTGAGGGCAAGCTGGCGATGTTTGTCGCTGCTGCGGGTAGTCAACATCGCCACCGGCAGCTGTTCGTAGGTGGGATTGGCCTTGAGGCGAGCCAGGAAGCCATAGCCGTCCAGTCGCGGCATCTCGATATCGCAAACCACCGCCTGCACGTTGACGTCTCCCAGCTTGTCGAGCGCCTCCTGGCCGTCCTTGGCCTGAATCACGCGGTATCCTGCCTTCTCCAGCGTTAGGGCTAGAAAGCGCCGGACGTTGATCGAGTCGTCCACAATCAGCACGGTGCGGTTGGGAGAGGCTGGTTTTCCAAGCAGGGCAGTCGGGCTGCGTCCGGGCGAGACAAGCTGGATTGGCCTCCGGGCTGGCGCGGTTGGGCCAGGCGGAACCGCCTTGGGTTGCTCTGTTTGGTCACGCTGACAGCTGATCAGCCACCGCAGCAGATCCGGAACGCTGACCAAAGGCACAACTCGGCCATCGCCCAGAATTGTGCAATTGCTGAACCCGGCAGGCAGATCGGGGCCGCCCTGGATCTTGCGGATCGCCACCTCCTGTTCGCCCCAGCAGCGATCTACCTCCAAACCCACGGTTTGGCTGCCCTGGGGCAGCAGCAGCACGGTGGGAACACGGACTGCCGCCCGGCCCTCCGGACTTTCTAGCGAGCGGGGACAGTTGAACCTGAGCCACTGCCTTAGCCGCACCAGCTGCACCATCGTGCCGTGCCAGGTGAAGGCTTCGCTGCCTGCCGTCGTAAGAATCTGCTCTGGGGCCAGCATGATCATTTCCTGGATCGCGCTAGTCGGAAAAGCCATCAGCAGGCCGCTGCATTCGATCAGCAGCACCCGCATCACTGACAGAGTGAAGGGCACCGAGAGGGTGAAGGTCGTACCGACTCCGGCCTGGGTATCGACGGTGATTTCCCCCTGCACCTGCTTCAGCCGCTCCCGCACCACGTCCATGCCGACACCGCGCCCCGACAGCCTGGTGACCTGCTCGCTGGTGCTAAACCCTGGCTCGAAAATCAGTGACAGCACCTCTTCGTCGCTAGCTGCGGCCAGCAGCACCTCGTCCAGTCCCATCTGGCGAGCCCGTTGACGCACCCGGTCGAGGGGAATGCCGCCGCCGTCGTCATGAATCGTGATCAGGGTGCGGTTCTGGTGGTGTGTCGCTCGAATCGTGATTGTGCCCTGGGCCGGTTTGTTGCGGACCTGCCGCAGTTCGGGGGGTTCAATCCCGTGGTCGAAGGCATTGCGCACCAGATGCAGCAGTGGTTCATTCAGGGCGTCCAGAATGTTGCGGTCGATTAGCGTGTTGGCTCCCTCGACCTGGAGCCGCACCGGCTTGCCATACTGCAAGGACAGCTCCCGCAGGGCACGGGGAAACCGCTCTGTCACATCCGACAGCGGGCGCATCCGCACCTGGGTAATCCGGGTCTGGAGCTGACGGGCGGTTTTGTTCAGCTCGCGGGCGGTTTGCTCGGCCTCGTCCAGGCCAAACTCCAGGTCGCTGGCCACCTCCTGAATCTGGACAACGGTTTCCATCACCTCCTGAGACAGCAGATGCACGTCGTCGTAGCGGTCCAGCTCCAGAACATCAAACCGGGCGTCGAGGCGGTCCAGGTTAGAGGAAGCCAAAGGAGCCGCAGCCCGAGGGGCAACCTGGACTGGGATAGGGCTGGTTGAACCAGTCAGGCCCGGTCGCTGGCTGTCCGGTCGCTGGGTCGCCACCTTGTCGTATACGTCGCGCAGCTGGGTGTTTGAGGACTCCAGGACTTGAATGCGCTGGGTCAGGGTGCGCATCAGAGACCGCAGGCGTTTCAGGTTCAGATCCAGGCCGTTGCGCTCGATTGTCAGCTCGCCAAACAGGTCGTTCAGGCGGTCGAGCTGTTTTACCGGTACGCGCACTGTGGTTTCAGCCACGTCGCCATTCAGCTTGGCATCCGAGAGATTAGCCTCGACCGGCAGATGGGGCCGGTAGGTGGGGGGAGCCAGGGGCGTAATCGGGTGCAACGTCAAGTCGTCTGGTTCCAGGTCTGAGGTTGACTCAACCGCATCAGACTGGTCAAAAGCAACCTGGCTAAACCCATCCTGGCTAAACCCAAACTGGTCAAACCCAACCTGGCTAACCCCATTCTGATCAACCTCGACGTCAGTTAGCACAGGCGTGGGAAGATTGGGGCCAGATATCTTGAAACCAGCCACATCGAAATCAGCCACATCGAAATCGGCCACATCGAAACCAGTCAGATTCAGGCAGTTGGGCAATTCGCTCCTATAGCCAGTCAGAACCAGAGCCTGGGAGCGCCGCCAGGACTGGAGGGCCGCCTGCGCGATTTCGAGCACCCGATCGGGAGCAGCGCTGAGGTGCGTTCTCACCGATGCACAGAGTTGGGTAAAGGCGGGAAGTTGGAGCATTTCGCCCAGTCCGCCCAGCTCGTCGCTGAGGTTGGCTAAACGCTCGGCTAGCTGCTGATCGGGCTGGTGACAGGATTGCTGGATGGATTGCTCCAGCAGTTCCCCAAACTGGGCGAGGCTTTCTTCTACCTCGGTCTGAAACAGCAGCGGCACCACATCCTGGCTCTCTTCCGGCGACAGAATCGAATAGGCGTCCTCGGCTTCCGGCTCACCCAGGCGCTCGTACAGCCCCATAAACAGCGGGCTGACCTGCTGCTCCAGCCAGATCGGATCGGGTGTTTGGCCCTGCCGATCCAGGTCGGCCACCTGCCGCAGCCGATCCACAGCGTTGAGCAGCAGGTGTTCCAGATCGGGATCGACGGTAATGCTGTGCTTCTGGATTTTCAGCACCTTGAGCGAGTCTTCCAGCCGATGGGCCAGCTCACTCAGCAGGGCATAGCCCATCATGCCTGCTCCACCTTTGATCGAATGGGCAGCTCGCAGGGCGGCGTTGACCCGGTCAATGTCAATTCCTTGACCGATGCCCAACAGCTGTGACTCCAAAATACTGACGTACTCTTGAGCCTCATCGAGAAACTGAAACTGAATTTCCTGTTCTCTGTCCATCGTTAGCTGCCTTTGACTCTGCTTGATTAACTGTGCTGGATTAACTGGGTTTTTGAAGGAAGTAGGTTGAATCACATGAAACAAACGAGTGGAAGCTGGGGAACGGTGCTATCGGGGTAGCTCACCCACGTTGAAGGTTTCCACCGAATCGCGCAGCCCCTGGGCCACCGCTACCGTCTGCTGAATCGCTGTGGCCATCTGCTGGGACGAGTGGGCGGTCTGTTCCGAAACTTGCGTAACCTGATGCATCAGGTGCGAAACCGCTTCAGATG
>JBJTUI010000113.1:0-10891 GCA_046080625.1 Elainella sp.
AAACTGGTTGTCCATGTCTATTCCCAAACTCATCTGCTCTGATCATGACATAAGCGCTCAGCCGTGCTTGTTCCCACACACTAGATGTAGAAAGACACCACGGCAATTCTGGAAGAACCGCTAATATTCAGTATAGCTAAAACGAAGTCGATATGAATACGTATTATGGCAGATGGTCAGTGATAGTCAGATCGAGTGGGTGATTCCCAGCACGATTCTGAAAGTGTCTAGCTCTGGGAGCAGCTCAGCTCTAATCGATCCAATCTGGTTCGTCAATCGTTAGCATGGGGAGAGTTACACTAGGTTTAAAGCTGTTTGACAGCAGCAGACTAGGAGCCAGATTCACCCGTCAGACCGATTGAGTAAACTGACGGACGCTTCTCTGGTGCTGGTCAGATGCGGGTCAACGGTTATCGTCTGGCAACGACGGCCAGTGCTTGAGGACACAAGAGCGTATGAAGCAGGCTGAAAATCATTTATCTTCTGGGTTGCAAACGGGCGGGTCGAGAACCGACAGGTCGAAAACCGTGGGCAAGCGGGCAAAAGGGTCGGTGATCACGGGTGCTGTCACCGCCGTTTGGCTGTTGCTACAGGGCAGTGTTGGCACATTGCCGAGCGTGGCCCAGACGGCTAGCCGCGAACCCATGACCTACAGCGAACTGCTGAAAAAAATTGAAGCTGGGGAAATCAGCCGGATTGAGCTTGATCCAGCTCGCGGTGTCGCTCAGGTTCAAGTTAAGGGAGAGGCGCAGTCCAATACCCGCCAGGAAGTGACGCTGTTTTCTGGAGACCGCAACCCGGAGCTGATCGAAGCGGCCCGCAAAAACAACGTGGAGCTAGGCGTCCAGCGCACCGCAGACGGCAACGCGATTGCCTGGCTGATCATGCATGGCCTGATTGTGTTCGTGCTGATCATGGTCTTACTCACCGTGATTCGCCGGACGACCAACGCCTCCGGGCAGGCGATGAACTTTGGCAAGTCGCGAGCCCGCTTCCAGATGGAAGCTAAAACCGGCGTGCTGTTTGACGATGTGGCCGGAATCGAGGAAGCCAAGGAAGAGCTGCAAGAGGTCGTCACCTTCCTGAAGAAGCCGGAGCGGTTCACGGCGATTGGGGCCAAGATTCCCAAGGGCGTGCTGCTGGTCGGCCCTCCCGGTACCGGCAAAACCCTGCTGGCTAAGGCAATTGCGGGCGAAGCAGGCGTCCCCTTCTTCAGCATCTCCGGCTCCGAGTTTGTCGAAATGTTTGTGGGTGTGGGTGCTTCCCGCGTCCGCGACCTGTTCAAAAAAGCCAAAGAGAATGCCCCCTGCATCATCTTTATTGACGAGATTGACGCTGTAGGACGGCAGCGCGGTGCGGGCATCGGCGGCGGCAACGACGAGCGGGAGCAGACCCTGAACCAGCTGCTGACCGAGATGGACGGGTTCGAGGGCAACACGGGCATCATCATCATCGCGGCGACGAACCGGCCCGACGTGCTGGACTCGGCCCTGCTGCGCCCCGGACGGTTTGACCGCCAGGTGACGGTCGATTTGCCAGGCTACAAGGGCCGCTTGGGCATCCTGTCGGTGCATGCCCGCAACAAGAAACTAGATGCGGAAGTCTCGCTGGAAGCGATTGCTCGCCGCACGCCAGGATTTTCTGGTGCAGAGCTGGCCAACATGCTGAACGAAGCCGCGATTCTGACGGCACGACGCCGCAAGGACGCGATCACCATGCTGGAAGTGGATGACGCTATCGACCGGGTCACAACCGGTATGACCCTCGCCCCACTGCTTGACAGCAAGAAAAAGCGGCTGATTGCCTACCACGAGGTCGGCCACGCCCTGCTGATGACGCTGCTGAAGAACTCCGATCCGCTCAACAAGGTGACAATTATTCCGCGCTCTGGCGGGATTGGCGGTTTCGCCCAGCAGACCTTCAACGAAGAGATGATCGACAGCGGCCTCTACACCCGCGCCTGGCTGTTAGATCGGATCACGATTGCTCTGGGCGGGCGGGCTGCCGAGCAAGAGGTGTTTGGCGATGCGGAAATCACCGTGGGAGCCAGCAACGACATCCAGGTGGTGGCCAATCTGGCTCGCGAGATGGTGACGCGCTACGGCATGTCGGATATCGGCCCATTTGCCCTGGAAAGCGGCAATTCCGAGGTGTTTTTGGGCCGCGACTGGATGTCGCGGGCTGAATATTCGGAAGAGGTAGCCACCAAAATTGACCAGCAGGTGCGTCAAATCGCGATGCACTGCTATTCTGAAGCTTGCCGGATTGTCCGCGAACACCGCGAACTCCTGGATCAGCTCGTCGATCTGCTGTTGGACCAGGAGACAATTGAGGGTGAACAGTTCCGCAAAATTGTGGCCCAACAGGTTGAGCTACCGGAAAAGCAGCTGGCCGATAAAGTGGCGGTGAACTAGCACGCTACGCCTGGTTTTGTGCCCCGTTTCTTCCCCTGGAGTCTCCTATGGTTGCCGAACCGGTTACACTCAAAGCGCTGCTGGTCGGGCTGCGGTCGGATGATTTTCGTCATCCGCTCGACCTCCAGGCTACCCAAACCCTGAAGCAGCTGCCGGGACTCGATCTGCTGGTGCGGACCACCCTGGGACCAGTTGCCGAGCAGGTGTTTTACCTGGAAAATATCGCCTCCAGCATTCTGGTGAGTGAACGACAGCTGCCCCACCTACACAAGTTGCTGCTGGAGGCCTGCCAACTGCTCGATCTGGAGCCGCCCCAGCTCTATGTGCGGCAAAATCCCGCTCCAAATGCCTACACGTTTGCGATGCGGGGCAAGCAGCCGTTTATCGTGCTGCATACTTCCTTGATCGACCTGCTGACGCCCGAGGAAATCCAGGCGGTGATTGCCCATGAGTTGGGCCATCTCAAATGTGAGCACAGCGTCTACCTCACCTTGGCGAACCTGCTCGTACTGGCGGCTGGCCAGCTGACGCCTCTGGGAGGGCTGCTGATGCAGAATCTGCAAAATCAAATCATGGAATGGGTGCGCTGCGCCGAGTTTAGCTGCGACCGGGCGGCCCTGCTCGTCGCTCAGGATGCGCGGATTGTGGCCTCGGTGCTGATGAAGCTGACCGGCGGCTCCCCGACGCTGGCGGCCCAACTGAACCTGGATGCGTTTCTAGAACAGGCCCGCTCCTACGACAAGATCGGCCAGGATGAGCTGGGCAACATGCTGAAGCAGATGCAAACTGCTCGCCTCACCCATCCGGTGCCGGTGCTGCGGGCGCGGGAAATTGACCGCTGGGCCAGCAGCCAGGACTACCAGTCGCTGTTGCAGCGGCGGATGCGCTATAATGATGGGGCTAATTCCAAGGGCGGATGGCGAAACTGGTAGACGCACCACACTCAAAATGTGGCGACTTCGGTCATGGGAGTTCGATTCTCCCTCTGCCCATCTAGAGCAGGTTTTCTGTAACTGAATTTCTGCTGCAGCTATTCTGAAACGCCAGCCACAGCTAAACCGAGGAGCAGGATTTCACTGTATCCGGAAAGGCTGATGTTCACCCTGTAGTTATCGGCTGTAGTGTCTGATCCGGCGATCAGCCTGCGCTGCGATGAAGTCCTGAGGGCGGCTTCGACAGTCAGAAGCCAGTCATCACAATATTAATAGAGATTAACATCAGTAGAGGTCAACCATGAGTCAACGACTGAAGCGCTGGGAGTCGCCCCGGCGTGAGGGACGCAACGACAAAGGCAAGGGCGGCTCGGCTCGCCAACGGCAGAAACGCAAACAGCTCAAGGCACTACGCCAGAAGCTCAAGGACCAGGGCGACGCGCCTCGCCCAGACCAAATCCCACCTCACATATCCAGGCCGTTAAGAAGGGAATTCCACCCTTCTTTTTTTATGGCTGTCATCTTTTATGGCCGTCCCCCATTTGCTGGCTAAGCTACTCCGGGCCTTAGGGCCGCTGCGGCTCCCATCGCTCAAGTCTGGGCCAAAAACTCCAGATACTGGCTGCTCAGCTCCTTTACAGCCCGCTCATAGAACTGCTGGCCATGTTCGGGTGTAGCCAGGGCCGGATTAGACCCCATGCGGCCATCCGGGTAGCGGCGGCGAAAATCGGCGGCACCGTAGATTGGCTGGCCAGAGGCCACCTGGGGAGACAGTTCAGCCTGCTTGATCGCCTCCGGATAGACAAACTGGGTGAGGGCAACTTCGCTGGGGGTAGCATGGCTGCCTTCCTGGTTGCCATACAGCTCCTTGGCGAGCTGGTAGACCGAGCTGCACATAAACCAGTTAGCCAGACGACACTGCACCTGATCCGCCTGGGGCAGGTTAGCGGCAGCCAACACCTCGTAGGTTTCAGAAAAAGCCGCCTTGAGAGTGGCCATATTGCCGCCATGGCCGTTGATGAAAAAGAACCGAGTAAAGCCCGCCTTGGTCAGGCTAGTCAGATAGTCCCGGATCACCAGAATCAGCGTGCTGGGGCGGAGGCTGATGCTGCCGGGGAAAGCCGTATGGTGTAAAGCCATTCCCACATTAATTGTGGGTGCAACCAGAGCCTGCGTCGCTTCTCCGACCCCTTTGGCAATCGCCTCAGCACAGATGGCATCCGTACCGATTAAACCGGTTGGGCCGTGCTGTTCGGTGGAGCCAATCGGCACAATTAGGCCAGACGAGCGCTGTAAATAGGCTTCAACTTCAGGCCAGGTGCTCAGGTGCAGCAGCATAGAATTCTCCTCATCCTGTCTTAAATCAGTGGTTTGATAATCAGTTCAGGCCCGCAGGGCGAGCAGCTCAAACCTAGCAAAGTTTAACTAAACAGCGGCTGAGTCCTGTTGTCCTATCAAACTGTCGCCACATTGGCCCAACCCCGCTAGAATAGTAAGTAATTTTTGGTGCTTTTACCGTAGGCTAAGTAATATGGTTTACCAACAGAAGCACGGCAAGAAGCACTGATACCTCGATCTGGTGAATCCGTAGCATCTGCCCGTGGCATTACCTGCCCCCAGTGCTGATCTAGACGACCTGTTTGTTCGACCTCTTGTCCAGTTGTTTTGTCTGTCCAATTTGTCTGCCCAATTTTAATGATTGCGTTAAGTTGGTCAGGTTGATTGAGCCAGTGGCGGTTCTGCCAGTAGATTATCTGTAGATCATCTGCTGTGCCAAGTTTGGAGGAAGGCGTTTCTGAAAATCCAACTTCGAGCCTAAATACCGCCGTTAACCCCTTGATGAATTCTGATGATAAAATCCACAGCTTCCCAGTCCAGTCAGCGCTCTCGGTTTCTGTCATTGACGACTTTAGCAAATCCCTTCAACCAAGTTTAGGTGCTTCACCTCTTGCTAGACTGGAATCATGCAGCAACGCTTTGGGATTGATAGAGTTTTACAGTTTTCTTTACAGCGGGCAAAGTGGTTTTGCCGTTAGAGTGGAACGCGAAGCAAGGCCTCAAGGCAGTTGCTTCATTTGGACTATTTGCAATTGTTTGCTCAGGAGACGCAACACATGCTACACCGCAAGATCTATCAACTCTGTTGTGATGGTCGCGAGGTTTGGATCTTTTTGCGGGATCAACAACGGTGGATTGAGCGCGCCCGCATCCTCGATATTGAAGGTGATCTGGTGACGGTGCGTTATGAAACCGAAGAAGAAGACGAAATTTGTTCTTGGGAAGAGATGATTCGATTGGAAAGTATTGGCTCCGTGATGCAGAAGCTGGCCACCGTGCCCCGAGGGGATATTGAACCCATGGTTTCAGAAGACTGCCCAGAAGCGGAGCGCATCCGTAACTACCCCGAAAGCAACCCGGATTGAACTCAAATCAACCGCCTCTGTTCAACCGTTAGTCAGACGCAAGCTTAAACAGATTGAACTGCAATGGGATTTTAGAGCTAAACATCTAAAGGGATTGAGTTTGAGGGAGATGGCTTCATCTCCCTTTATCGTTTGGAGGCAACTGGGTTTGGAGGCAACTGAAGGCTTTATCGGTTGGGATGGGAAGTGGGCCAGCTGTGTGACAGGGCAATGTCCCAATCGTCCCATTGAAGTTCGGGGTTGTAGTAGGACAGATTCTGGAGGATATCGGCCTCGATTGTTTCCATGTCCTCTTGGTCAAACAGTTCGCGAATTGCGGCCAGATCTCGCTCCTGCATCGGCATCAGGGGCTCGGCGTGGAGCAGCCTCAGGTAGGGGAGCGGTGGATCGGGGTTGGGCTGATGTATCGCGGGTTCGGCCCGTTGCTCTGGCCAGGGGACTTGATGAGCCTCTCCAACCGTTTGTCCCGAACAGTTTACCTGAAGGTGGAAATCCAGATCAGAATCAGCAGCTTGGCTCACGGTAGATGCAGTTTGGGAAAGGGATGGCAAAACAGTCAGAGAAGCGGAGATAAGCGCAGTCAGAGTACCCTTCAGTTTGCCCAGGGCAGCTTTTGAGTACGCTTTCTAGCCTGTGAGCATTTTAGACCCTCTTTCGAATCAATTAAATCAATGCTCGGGATCTAGTCCAACATATCCTCGATCGCCTGGTCGGGCTCCTGGCCAATCCGGCCTGATTGCAGCCAGGCACTGAGTTCAACCGGAGCTTTGGCCCGCTTGAGGTAGCCCTGCAGGGTTTCGCCCTCTAACACTTCATCCTGAAGCAGCGTTTGGGCCACGTCCTCCAGCAGATTGCGATTCAGAACCAGCACTTTCTGGGCCATCTGGTGGGCATAGTCAATGATCTGCTGCAATTCCCGGTCGATCAGGGCCGTCACCTCGGGGCTAATTGGGCGGCGAGCGCTGTTGGGGTTAAGGAACTGCTGCTGGATGCGCTCAAAGGCGACTGGCCCCAGCTTGCTATCCATGCCGTAGATCGTCACCATCCGCTCGGCCAAGTCCGTGGCTTTCTGGATATCGTCGCTGGCCCCGGTGGAAACCTTGCCGAACACCACTTCTTCCGCCGACCGGCCCGCCAGCAGGGTGGCAATTCTACCGCGAATTTCGTCCTCGGCCATCAGGAACCGATCCTCTTCCGGCAGCTGGAGCGTATAGCCCAAAACGCCCACGCCGCGCGGCACAATCGAGATTTTCTCGACCCGATTCGACCCCGGCATCAGCGACCCGACAATCGCATGGCCGACCTCGTGGTAGGAAACAATCTTGCGCTCCAGTGGATTGAGAATGCGCGACTTGCGCTCTAGCCCGGCAATCACCCGCTCAATGGCTTCGTTCAAGTTGGCCATTTTGACGCTCGTCTGGTTCTGACGGGCCGCTAGCAGGGCCGCCTCGTTGATCAGGTTGGCCAGATCGGCCCCGGAAAATCCCGGGGTGCGGACGGCAATCGTGCCCAGATCGACATCGCTTTCTAGCTGCACCTTCTTGGCATGAACCCGCAAAATCGCCTCGCGACCCAGCTTGTCGGGCCGGTCCACCGTCACCTGGCGGTCAAATCGACCTGGGCGGCGCAGGGCCAGATCCAGAACTTCCGGGCGGTTGGTGGCGGCGATGATGATCACGCCCGTGTTGCCCTCAAATCCGTCCATTTCGGTCAAGAGCTGGTTCAGAGTTTGCTCCTGCTCATCGTTGCTGCCAAAAGAGCTGTTGCTGCTGCGGGCTTTGCCCAGGGCGTCTAGCTCGTCGATAAACACAATGCAGGGCGCTTTTTGTTTGGCCTGCTGGAACAGATCGCGCACCCGCGCCGCCCCTACCCCAACAAACAGCTCAATGAACTCAGAGCCCGAGATGCTGAAAAACGGCACGCCCGCTTCTCCGGCAATTGCCTTAGCCAGCAGGGTTTTACCCGTTCCTGGCGGCCCCACCAGCAGCACGCCCTTGGGAATCACCGCCCCGATTTTGGTGTATTTGTCTGGCTGTTTGAGAAACTCGACAATTTCTTCCAACTCGGCCTTGGCCTCGTCTTCGCCCGCCACGTCGTTAAAGGTGACGCCCGTGTTGCCCTCGGCGTAGATCCGGGCCTTGCTTTTGCCGACCGTCAGGGCCGCCGAACCGCCTTGAGCCCGCTGCAAAAACCAGGCCCAGATGCCAACAAAGATCAGCGGCGGAATCACCCAGCCCAGCAGCGTACTCAAAAAGCTGCCCTGATTGAGCGGGGCAGCGCCAAACTCCACGTTCTGCTCTTCCAGCAGTTTCACCAGTTCGCGGGTGTTGTCGGCAATTGGCACCGTAGCGTAGAGGGGCTGGTCGTTTTGCCGCCCGGAGTTGGGCCGGTCTAAATTGTCTCCTGCTGAATTGTCTTCAGGGGAGGCAGCCGGAGTTGGGCTGGCCGCTGGGCTGTTTGCCACTGGACTTTCGGCTACTGGACTTTCGGCTGGGCTAGCTGGAACCGGGCTGGGCGAGGCCGCATTGGGGGAAGGGGCCGACGATTGCGCCCCGTCTTTCAGGATGTAGCGAATTTCGGTATCGGAAATTAACACCTGGGAGACTTTGCCGCTTCTCACCTGTTCCAGAAACTCACTGTAGGGGACCCGTCTCGGCCCCGGACGCAGGGCTGGCAGCACAATGAAGTTGATTAAAAACAGCGTCAGCAGCAGCGACAGCAACCCACTGCCAAAGTTGCGCTGGGGCGGCTTGCCATCTCGGGTTTTGTTCTCAATCGGCATCCGCGAGCCTCCTAGGGTCAAGTATCTGTTTAAGGGTAAAAGCTGAGGGGTACAACCGCGCCAATAGCTGGGTTTGATGGGGCTATGGCTGGTCGGCTTTGGTTAGTTGGCTATGGTTAGTTGGCTATAGCTACTCACTGTGCCACAACCCGTTGCACCAGAGGACTGTTGCACCAGAAACCTGTCGCACTAGAAACCTGTGAAATCATGGCCGCCTGTGCTAAACGCTGGGCCTGAGCGGGGCTAGGAGCAGTCCAACGAGTGAAGATTAGGGGCAGGCTGAATCGTGGCGTTTGCACCTCTCTATTCTATATGCCGATTTTAGCTGTCGGGGACGCTGGCTAAACTGACAGTGAGCTAAGGGCTAGCATCAGGGCGGCAGCAGTAGCCAGATTGGTGGCAATCGGTATGTTGTAGACTTCGCAGATCCGCAGCAGGGCCTGAATGTCTGGCTCGTGGGGCTGGGCATAGAGCGGATCGATCAGGAAAATCACCGCAATCACTCTCTGTTCAACCACCTCGGCAGCAATCTGGGCATCGCCCCCCAGCGGACCAGAGGCCTTACATTCGACGCTGAGCTGGGTGGCTGCCTGAATTCGGGAGCCGGTTGTGCCTGTGGCAATCAGGCGATGGGGCCGCAGGAGTTCAACATGCTGTTGGGCAAACATCACCATGTCATCTTTTTTGCGGTCATGGGCAATCAGCGCAATTGTTTTAGCCTTGGTTTCATCCATTGATCGGCGCTCAAGCAAAACAACTTTTGCATTATCGAGCTGGATCAAGGCCAGAGCGCTGGTTTAAATACTGTCTCAAGAATTTGCGGTGAGCTTATTTTAACTCGCGACGACAACCAGGCAGGCTAGTTACCCCAGGTCAACAGCAGGCCCAGGACAACCAGACTCCTATTGCAGCTGCGACCCAGCTCACGCTGCCTATGGATCACGAGCTGGCGAACTGACGCCCTACGGCTGTGATGCGCTGCGGTAGATGATGAAGACATCAATGGAGATGAGTAAATTTTGACGCTTTTTGAACAGGTTGACCTGACCAGTCGAATCAGAAAACAGTCTCGTTTAATAGAGCAGACATGAATGCTGTGCAGAATTTTGCAGCCTCAGCCGAGTCGAAAGCTGAATTCACCAATTTGCCTGCCATCAGCGCGGCTAGGCGTTGATCTGCTGTGCTGCTCTACTCTGTTGAACTTTCATGACCTGTCGCTGTCGCTTTTCTGGAGTCAGCTCAGCGATGCAGTGGGGGCAAGAGATTCCGGCTTCGTAGGCCGATGAGGCCTGATCGGCCTCGGAAATTGGATGGCCGCAACTCAAACACATCTCGTGGCTGCCCTGCTCCAGCCCTTGCTGTAGAGCAACCCGCTGGTCGAAGACAAAGCATTCCCCTTCCCAGAGGCTTTCAGCGGCTGGCACCTGTTCCAGGTAGCTCAAAATTCCGCCCTTGAGGTGATAGACCTGATGGAACCCCTGGCTAAGCAGGTAGGACGAAGCTTTTTCACAGCGGATGCCGCCGGTACAAAACATCGCTACTTTCGGGTGACGGGCCGGGTCGAGCTGGCGGACGTAGTCGGGAAATTCCCGAAACGAGTGGGTGCCAGGATTTTGCGCCCCTTTGAAGCTGCCAATTTCCACCTCGTACTGGTTGCGCGTGTCAATCACCACCACATCCGGATCGGAGATCAGGGCGTTCCAGTCCTGGGGTTCGACGTAGGTGCCCACCTGCTGGCTGGGGTCAACCGGTATCCCGAGGGTGACGATTTCCCGCTTCAGTTTCACCTTCATTCGGTCGAACGGCATCTGCTCGGCTGTGGATTGGCGGGCGCTCAGATCGGTTAACCTGGGGTCGCTGCGCAAGTAGGCAAGGACAGCCTCTACGGATTCTGGCGTTCCGGCAATCGTGCCGTTGATCCCCTCTGTTGCCAATAAAATTGTGCCGCGCAGGTTCTGGTGGAGGCAGTAGTCTAACAAAACCGGCTGCCAGTCGGCGCAGTCGGACAGCGCGACAAATTTATAGAAGGTAATAATGCTGATCATGGGAGCAGAGAACGCTGGGTCTAATCTAGCATTGCCCAGAAGCTCTAGGGTGTTTCCGGCAAAATCTGTATTTGAGTATTGGCGACCAACCCTGTCGGCGCTCGAACTAGATGGGCTTCTACAGCTGACGTTGCAACTCTCTGCAAAGCATGAGTTAGAGCACTCCAAGCAATAAAGTATCCTATAATCATGAGGAGCAGAGTTTCCAGGTAAAGCGGATGAAAGCAGACATCCTTCAACTGAGCGAGTCGCTCAAATCGCTGTTCAAGGAAACTGCCGAGCAATTACAAGGCAG
>JBJTUI010000114.1:0-9329 GCA_046080625.1 Elainella sp.
CGATCGAGCCCATCCCTCCAGTCAGGGCATGGTTTGCGTCAAGGGAGCGACGATCGCCGAATCGCTGCACAAGGATCGCCTGCTCTACCCGATGTTTCGCGAATCGTTGGATCAGCCGTTTCGCCGGATTAGCTGGGACGAGGCTCTGGGGCGAATTGTAGAGCGCATCCAGACCGTGCTGGCCAGCCAGGGGGCAGACGGGCTCTGCATGTATGGCTCGGGCCAGTTCAACACCGAAGATTACTACACGGCCCAGAAGCTGATCAAGGGCTGTTTAGGCACCAACAATTTTGACGCCAATTCTCGCCTCTGCATGTCCTCGGCTGTATCCGGCTATATTCAAAGCTTTGGCAGCGACGGCCCGCCCTGCTGCTACGACGACCTGGAGGAAACCGACTGTGCCTTCCTGATCGGCACCAACACCGCTGAATGCCACCCGATTATTTTCAACCGACTGCGCAAGCACCACAAGCAGAACCGCCAGGTAAAAATGATCGTCGTGGACCCGCGCGCCACGCCCACAGCGGAAGCCGCCGACCTGCATCTGCCCATCCAGCCCGGCACCGACATCGACCTGCTGAACGGCATCGCCCATCTGTTGATGCGCTGGGGTAAGCTCGATCTGGCCTTGATCGACGACTGCACCAGCGGCTTCTCTGCCTACGCCGAGGTGATCCGCCAATACCCGCCCGAGTGGGTGGCCCGCCGCTGCGGCATCCAGCCCGAACAGGTAGAACAGGCCGCCCGGATCTGGGCCGACTCGAAGCGCGTCCTGTCGATGTGGTCAATGGGGATGAACCAGTCCTCGGAAGGCACGGCCAAGGTGCGCACCCTGATCAACCTGCACCTGATGACTGGCCAGATTGGTCGCCCCGGAGCGGGTCCTTTCTCACTCACCGGCCAGCCCAACGCCATGGGCGGACGCGAGGCCGGGGGACTGTCGCACCTGCTGCCGGGCTACCGCACCGTCAAGATTCCGGAACACCGGGCCGAGGTCGAGCAGTTCTGGGGACTGCCCGCAGGCCAGATCCAGCCCAGTCCGGGCCGCACCGTCTGGGAGATGATCCAGGGTCTGGAAACCGGCGAAGTCGGCCTGTTCTGGATCGCCGCCACCAATCCGCTGGTCAGCCTGCCTGATTTGGAGCGCGTCCGGGCCGCCCTGCGCCGCTCGCCCTTCACAATCTATCAGGAAGCCTATCACCCCACCGAAACCAGCGAGTTTGCCCACCTGCTGCTGCCCGCCGCCCAGTGGAGCGAAGCCCCCGGCACCATGACCAACTCGGAGCGCCGCGTCACCCTCGGCCCCCAGTTCCGCACTCCACCTGGAGAAGCCCGCCCCGACTGGGTGATTTTTGCCGAAGTGGGCCGCCGCCTCGGCTTTGGCCAACAGTTTGCCTTCAACAGCGCCGCCGAAGTCCACGCCGAATTTGTCCAGCTCACCCGTGGCCGCCCCTGCGACATGTCCGGCATCAGCCACGCCCGCCTCGCCCAGGAAGGCCCGCTCCAATGGCCCTGCCCCGACGCCGCTTCCCCCACCTCTCCATCCCCCCATCTCCCCATCCCCCCATCCCCCCATCCTCCAAAGCGCCTCTACACCGACCTCCGCTTCAACACCCCCGACGGACGCGCCCGCTTTGCCGCCTACCATTCGCGCGGTCTGGCCGAACCCGCCGATGACGCCTACCCCTTTGTCCTGACCACGGGCCGCCTCTACGGCCACTGGCACACCCAAACCCGCACGGGCCGAATCGACAAGGTGCAGAAAATGCATCCGGAGCCGTTTCTGGAAATTCACCCCCGCGACGCCGACCGCCTGAAGCTGCAAACCGGCGACTGGGTGGAAGTGCGCTCCCGGCGGGGCAGGGCGCGACTCAAGGCCAAAGTCACCCAGGCAATTGCCCCTAAAACCCTGTTTGTGCCGATGCACTGGGGCGCACTCTGGGCCGAGTTTGCCGAGGCCAATGCCCTCACTCACCCCGAATCCTGCCCCGACTCGGGCCAGCCCGAGCTAAAAGCCTGCGCCGTGCAGCTGCTGCCGCTGGGCGCTGAGCCTGACCCAACCTGGTCTGAGCAAAAGCCAATCGCAACCTCGGTTTAGACCTGCGCGATGCGCTGCGTTGGAGTTGAGCAATCCGAAACGTAGAGCTTGCAGTAGGCTAGAGTTTATGCAGGTTTACGGGTTTGCGCCATGCCACGCATCTTTGACAATATTGAGAATCACGTCCTGCCTACTTTGCGGAGCACCCTGGAAGTTGCAGAGCGGGCTGATTTTTGCGTTGGTTACTTCAATCTGAGAGGCTGGCGGAAAATTGATGATTTAATCGAAAAATTTCAGGGGGGCGAAAAGGCTTGCCGTCTGTTGGTTGGAATGCAGAAGCTGCCCCAGGAGGAGCTGTACGAGTCGAAGAGACTGATCGGCCCTGGACACAGCATCGACAACAGCAGAGTAATTCAGTTCAAGAAACAGATTGCTGAAGAGTTTCGCAAGCAGCTAGTGATTGGGACTCCCAGCAACGAGGATGAAGCTGGTCTGCGGCGCTTGAGTCGTCAAATCAAAGCCAAGCAGGTTGTAATCCGACTATTTCTCAGGCATTCGCTCCATGCAAAGCTCTATTTAGTCCACCGCTCTGATCCGAATAACCCGACGATTGGCATTTTGGGCAGCAGCAATCTCACCCTCTCTGGGTTGGAATATCAGGGCGAGCTAAACGTAGATGTGCTCGATCACGACGCTTGCCGAAAGCTTCAGGACTGGTTCAACGATCGCTGGTTAGATCATTGGTGTGTTGATATTTCGGACGATCTGGCGGCTCTGATCGACCAGAGCTGGGCCAGAGAAGACCTAATCCCGCCGTACTATATTTACCTCAAGATTGCCTACCATCTTTCCCAAGAGGCCCGAATTGGGCTATCGGAATACCGGATTCCGCATGATGTTGGCGACCAGCTGTTCGACTTTCAGCGGGCTGCCGTTCAGATCGCGGCCCATCATGTGAATCGGCGCGGTGGGGTGCTGATTGGCGACGTGGTGGGGCTGGGCAAAACCCTGATTGCGGCAACTCTGGCCCGGATTTTGCAGGAGGATTTCTTTCTAGAAACTCTGATCATCTGCCCCAAAACGCTGGTCTCCATGTGGCAGGATTATGTCGATCGATATCGCCTGCTGGCTAAGGTTTTACCCTTGAGTCGGGTGCAGCATGAGCTGCCGGAGCTGCGGCGCTATCGAGTCGTCTTGATTGATGAAAGCCACAACCTGCGAAATCGCGAAGGTAAACGCTATCGCGCTATTCAGGAATATATTGCGGCAAATGAAAGCCGCTGTATTTTGCTCTCGGCCACGCCCTACAACAAAACCTACCTCGATCTGTCTGCTCAACTGCGGCTGTTTGTGCCGGAAGACAAGGATCTGGGGGTGCGTCCGGAGGCTCTGCTGAGCGAGATCGGCGGAGAGCTGGAGTTTATCCGCAGGCATCAGGCGACCGTGCGGTCGCTGGCCGCGTTTGAGCGGAGCGAACATCCGGACGACTGGCGCGAGCTGATGCGGCTCTACATGGTGCGGCGAACCCGCAGCTTTATTCAGGCGAACTATGCCAAGACCGAAGCCTCAGATCTGCTAGGCCGAACCTATTTGGAATTTGCCGACGGCAAGCGGGCCTATTTCCCGGTGCGGCAGCCCCAGACGATTAAGTTCAGCTTGGGTGAGGGCGACGACCCCTACGCATCGCTCTATTCTGAGGCGGTAGTGGAGACAATTAATCAGCTCAATCTGCCGCGCTATGGTTTGGGGAACTATGTCTCGGCTCAGCGCAAAACTTTGACCGAAGCCGAGGAGCGTCAGATTAAAGGACTCTCCAGGGCCGGAAAACGCCTGATGGGCTTTAGCCGCACGAATTTGTTTAAACGGCTGGAGAGCGGCGGTCCTGCTTTTATTCAGTCGATTGATCGGCATATTCTGCGAAACTACATTTTCCTCTATGCCCTGGAGCAAAAGCTCGATCTGCCGATTGGCAGCCAGGAAGCTGCTTTGCTCGACAGTCGCAACAATGACGAAGACGCTGAATCGGTTCTGGCGACCTTACTCGATCCAGAGCTGGAAGAAGATGATCTAGCCGCTCTGGACCCCGAAGAGATCTTGGAGCAGGCGGAAAGCGACTATCGGCAGCGGGCGGCTCAGGTCTATCAGCTCTATGCGACAAAGTATCGACGGCGCTTCAAATGGATTCAGCCAGGACTGCTCAAGCCGGGGCTGAAGAAAGATTTGCAGGCCGACGCCAAAGCCCTGACGGCTGTGCTGACGCAGCATGGCAAATGGTTGGCCAACCGCGATACCAAGCTGGCGGCGCTGGTCGATTTGCTGACCCAGAAGCACCCGACCGAAAAGGTGCTGATCTTTACCCAGTTTGCGGACACCGTGCGCTATTTGACCCAGGAGCTGAAGCGGGCGGGGCTGGCTCACCTGGAGGGCGTTACGGGCAACTCCGAAAACCCGGCGGCGATGGCATGGCGGTTTAGCCCGGTGAGCAACGGCAAGGCGGTTGCGCCCGATCAGGAGCTGCGGGTGCTGATTGCCACCGATGTATTGAGCGAGGGGTTGAACCTGCAAGACTGCGCCATCATCGTCAACTACGATCTGCCCTGGGCGATTATTCGCCTGATTCAGCGAGCGGGGCGGGTGGATCGGATTGGCCAGTCGGCGGCCAGGATTTTGTGCTATTCGTTTTTGCCAGCCGAGGGCGTGGAGCGGATCATTCGGCTGCGGAGTCGGCTGCGGCAACGCTTGCAGGAAAACGCCGAAGTGGTGGGAACTGACGAAACTTTCTTTGAAGACGAAATGGATCTCCAGACGTTTCTCGATCTGTATCACGAGAAATCGGGCGTTTATGACGGCGCTGAGGACAGTGAGGTAGATTTGACCTCAGAAGCCTACCAGATCTGGAAGAACGCCACGGATGCCGACCCGACGCTGAAGCCCATTATTGAAAATCTGGCCCCGGTGGTTTACTCAACGCGGGAGGTTGCCTCGTCGCCAGAAGGCGTTCTGCTCTACATGAAGACGGCTGAGGGCAACGATGCGCTGGCGCTGGTCGATCGACAGGGGCAAAGCGTCACCCAATCGCAGCTCGCCATTTTGCGGCTGGCCCACTGTGAACCCGACACGCCCGCTCGGCCTCGCGATCCGCAGCACCACAAGCTGGTTGAGCAGGGAGCGGAGCTGATTTTGGCAGAAGAGAAAAGCCGGGGCGGGCAGTTGGGGCGGCCTTCGGGAGCCAGATTTAGAACCTACGAGCGGCTGAAACGCTATGCCCAAGCGGTCAAGGGAACGCTGTTTGACTCGCCGGACTTGATCCGAGCCATTGATCAGATCTACCGCTATCCGCTCCGGCAGTCGGCGGTGGATCAGCTCAACCGGCAGTTGCGAAGCGGCATCAGCGATCAGCAGTTGGCAGAATTGATAGTAGCGCTGTATCTGGATGACCGGCTCTGTTTAGTGCAGGAGGAGGCAGCCAGCCGGGAACCGCAGATTATTTGTTCAATGGGGCTGTTTGGGCAGGGCTGTTTTTAAGGTTACGACACCACAAAGGAGATGAGATGGTTCAGACACTTCAAGCTAGAAATGTCACTTTAGAAAACTTGCAAGAACACTTTGGGCTAAGACTCACAACCTCGTATCAGTTCTTTCCAGAGTGGATGAATGCTCAGGCAGAGATTACAGATCCGGAGAAACAGATCCTCGATCGCGTTAAGGCAAATTTTCTGTATCTCAGTCAATCACCACCCATGATGGAGAATGCAGTCAAGATGGTCGTGCTTTCGCCATTGCTTGATCTAGCAGGATTTTATACGCCTCCCTTTCGGATGCGGGCAGAAGTTTCAATTGATGTATCTGCTCAAGATGAGGATGTCGTGATTCGAGGGCAAATTGATGTGTTAATTCTATCGGGGCAGCTTTGGGTCTTGGCGATCGAATCAAAGAATATGGGTATTGGACTCAGCGCCGGAATTCCTCAGGCATTGAGCTATATGTTAGCCACGCCCGTGGGCGACCGCCCGATGTTTGGCTTGGTGACAACGGGCAGTGAGTTTGTGTTCCTCAAGCTGGTGCAACAACCCACACCTCTATACACCTCATCCAGGGTGTTTTCAATGCTCAGCCCGATTAATGAGCTATACGACGTGCTGCAAATCTTAAAGACTTTGGGGCAGCAAGTAGTCTCAGCAGTCTGAACGACCGGCAAATCACGGCTGGGGAACTGTTTGGCTGGCTCAGGTTTCAATAGTTTTATATCTCTCTGATTTCCACTGTTTCCCTGTGTTGTCTAGAAGACCGATCATGACTTTTAACGCTGACAAGGCCCAGGATTATCTCTACGAGTTCAAGCTGCAAGATCTGTTTGTGCAGGAGTTGGGCTGGGCGAATCCCAAAAATCCTCGTCCAGAGGGGCTGGAGGTAGAGGGGCAGCAGTACCAGCGCACCGCGATTGCTGAGATGTCGGGGGTGCTCGTCTTTGAGATTACTGCCTTTGACGGCGAGATTCCAGATGCCGAAACCAGAGGGGCGATTTACCGGGCGATTTCTGAGCGGGTGGCGGAAAATCTGCTGATTTTTGTCAACCAGAACCGAACGCGCTCGCTCTGGTATTGGGCCAAACGGGAAGGCGCGAAGTTCTATCCGCGCACGGAAACCTACGTTCAGGGCCAGCCGCCGGATCTGCTGCTGAGCAAAATTGGCGGGCTGTATGTGCCGCTGGAGGCGCTGGAGGCAGGCGAGCTGCCAGTGATTGAGATTGCGGCGCGGCTTCAGCAGAGCTTTGATGTCGAGAAGGTGACGAAGAAGTTTTATGAGGAATTTCAGGCCCAGCACCAGATCTTTTTGCAGCAGATTAGCGGGATTGCGCGGGAGTCGGATCAGCGCTGGTATGCGTCGGTGCTGTTGAACCGGCTGATGTTTGTCTACTTTTTGCAGAAGAAGTATTTTATTGACGGCGGCAATCTGTTTTATCTGAAGCAAAAGCTGGAGGCCAGCAGGCAGCGGGGCAAGGATCTGTTCTACAAAGAGTTTTTGCAGACGCTGTTTTTTGACGGTTTTGCCAAGCCCCACCGCTCGGATGCCGTGAAGGCGGCGATTGGCGAGGTGCCCTACCTGAACGGCGGCCTGTTTTTGCAGCATCAGATTGAGCTGGACGAGCGCAACCAGATCACGATTCCGGATGCAGCATTTGAGCAGGTATTTGCGGTATTCGAGAAATATTCCTGGCACTTGGACGATAGACCGGGCGGCAAGCCAAATGAAATTAATCCGGATGTCTTGGGCTACATTTTTGAGAAGTATATCAACCAGAAAGCGTTTGGGGCTTACTATACTCGCGCTGAGATTACGGAATATCTCTGTGACCGCACAATTAACAAGCTGATTTTAGACCGGGTGAATCGGATCTCGCAGCGGCAGTTTGATAGCGTTGGTGATTTGCTGGTGAAGCTGGATGCCCAGCTCTGTCGGGCCTTGATCTACGGCGATGACGCGATTTTGAAAACCCTGTCGCTGCTCGATCCGGCCTGCGGGTCGGGGGCGTTTTTGATTGCGGCGATGAAGACGCTGATTCCGATCTATAGCGGCGTGATTGGGGCAATTAAGCTAACGGGCGATCGGCAGTTGACCCAGTGGCTGGCGCAGGTGGAGGCCGAGCATCCGTCGCTGTCCTATTTCATCAAAAAGCGAATCATTACCGACAACCTCTATGGCGTGGACATCATGGAGGAGGCGATGGAGATTGCCAAGCTGAGGCTGTTTTTGGCGCTGGTGTCGTCGGCCCAGACGGCAGATCAGCTAGAGCCATTGCCAAATGTGGATTTCAACATCATGGCCGGAAATTCGCTGATTGGGCTGATGCGGGTGGATGCAGAAGGGTTTGATGCAGTCAGTTTGACTGGAAAAGCAAAAAGCAGAGGCGTAAAACAAGAGCAGGCCGATTTGCAAATGAGCTTACTGCAACTTGAGGCGGCAAATAGCTACCGTACCATTCTGGAGGAGAAAAATCAGAGCATTGCTAAATATAAAGAGCATTCGTTTAAGCCGGGAGAATTGGAGGGAACTGAACAGGTCGATCGTCTTCAATGGCTGCGAGATCACATTGACCGTGTAAACGAAGATTCGGAAGCCAAGCTGAATCAGCTTTTACTGAGTGAGTTTCAAAAACTAAAGATCTTCTACGAGGAAGCCCAGCTCACCGGCAGACCCAAAAAACGACCGCTGACGCTGAAGGACATCGAAGCCCTGAAACCGTTCCACTGGGGCTATCACTTCGACCGGGTAATGGCGCGGGGCGGGTTTGATGCAATTATCGCCAATCCGCCTTGGGAGGTGTTTAAACCGAACGCAAGAGAGTTTTTTATACAACACAATAAACTCGTAAGCAAAAGCAAAATGGACATCAAGCAGTTTGAGAAAGAACAGGAAAAACTGCTAACAGATCCTAAAATTGCAGGAGCTTGGTTAGCCTATCAAAGCCAGTTCCCCTGTGTCAGCATCTATTACCGATCGGCTGAACAGTATAAGAATCAAATTTCTATTGTTAATGGTAAGAAAGCTGGAACAGATATAAATCTGTACAAGCTATTTCTAGAGCAATGTTTCAATCTACTGCGAAGTGAGGGCGATTGTGGAATCATCTTGCCGACTGGAATTTATACAGACTTGGGCGCGAAGCAGCTTCGAGAGATGCTATTTTCTCGAACTAAAATCACAGATTTGTTTGGCCTTTCCAATGAGCGATTCATTTTTGATGCAGTTGATCATCGCTTCAAAATTTGTCTAGTTACCTTTGAGAAGGGCGGAAAAACGGAAGCTTTTCAATCGGCATTCCGCATTGATCCCAGAGAAGCGATTCGCCCGGAGAATCTCGCCATTTTTCTCAATGACAGGTCTGAACATATCGAAATCTCGGTGCCGCTGATTCGCAAGCTGTCGCCCGATTCGCTGTCGGTGATGGAGTTCAAGAGCGACGCTGACATTGCCATTGCCCAAAAAATGCTGAAATTTCCGCTGTTGGGCGAAAAGCTGCCGGACAGGTGGAATCTGAAACTTACCCGCGAATTTGATAGAGGAACTGATAATAAATTATTTCAACTAGAAGCTACAGACGAGACGCTATCTCTCTTTGTAGGCAAAATGTTTAATCAATTTACACTAACTATAGCGTTTCTCAGCCTGATACAGTACAATCTGTATAATTCTGTGCGTTTTGCATATCATCCAAATGAAACCCTATTCCCTAGACTTGCGTCAGAAGGTTGTCGAGACCTATGAGGCCGGTGGCATTTCTCAACGTCAA
>JBJTUI010000115.1:0-15163 GCA_046080625.1 Elainella sp.
CCAGGATCTCACCCCCGGCGACCTCGACCCGGCCCAGGTAGAGGTGCTGCTGCGCCAGAAAACCGAAGGGCCGGACAAAATTGGCTTCCACCCCGAAACCGGCGAGCCGATCTACCAGCGCATCGGCCCCTACGGCCCCTACGTGCAGCTGGGCGACGAAACCGAGGCCAACCCCAAACCCAAACGGGCCTCGCTGCCCAAGGGCGTCAACCCCCAGGAAGTCAGCCTGGAAACGGCTGTGGGGCTGCTGGCCCTACCGCGTCTGCTGGGCAACCACCCGGAAACCGGAGCCAAAATTCAGGCCAACCTGGGCCGGTTTGGCCCCTACGTGGTGCATGACCAGGGCAAGGAGGGCAAGGACTACCGCTCGCTGAAAAAAGAAGATGACGTGCTGACCGTGACGCTAGAGCGAGCGCTGGAGCTGCTGGCCGAACCCAAAGCCGGACGGGGCCGCAGCAAAACCGCCGCCAAACCACTGCGCGAACTCGGCCCCCACCCGGAAGACGGCGAGCCCGTCAACATCTATGACGGCCCCTACGGCCCCTACCTGAAGCACAGCAAAGTCAACGCCTCGCTGCCGGAGGGCCAGACCGTGGAGGCTATTCAAATGGATGTGGCGGTGCAGGCACTGGCCGAAAAGGCAGGCAGCAAGAAGGCGGGCCGCACAACCAAGGCGGCTAAAGCTACTGGCAAAGCTACTGGCAAAACTACTGGCAAAGCTACTGGCAAGACGGCTAAAGCGACCGCTACTGGGGAAACGGCCAGTAAGACGACCAGCAAAACTGCCAAAACTACAGCAAAACCTCCCAAGGCCGAAACCAGCGGCAAAACTACTGCTAGCAAAACCTCGAAAACGAGCCGCAGTGCCGCTAAATCAACAGGTACTAGATCAACGGGTGCTAAATCAACAGGCAAGGCCGCAGCCAAAACCGCCAAGCTCAGCCCAGCCGAAGAGGCCGAGTAGCCTCCTCGGCCCCAAACATCAGACTCTAGTGAATCCTGCGGCCAGCCCGATAGTCCCTGGAGCCCGATAGCCCCTGGAGCCTACAGCCCTTGGAGGCCCACAAGTGCCTGACGGTATCCAGCAGCAGTGCCCTGTCTCAGGTAGAGGTCGGCTGCCCGCTCGTAGTCGGCTCTGGCTCCTGCCGCATCGCCCAGGCTAGACCGGAGGACGCCCCGCTGGTAATAGGCGTCGGCGTTGCCGGGATTCTGGCTGATCGCCTCCGCATAGGTGGCCATGGCCGCATCGACCTCTCCCATCCGGGCCAGCGCTTCAGCCCGACGGTTCAACACCGAGACATCGTTGGGGTTGGTTGCCAGGTAGGCATCGTAGTCCTGGAGAGCTGCCTCAACCGCATCGGCGGCCAGGTAGGCATCGGCTCTGCCTCGGAGGGCGTCACCGTAGGCGGGACGGGCTGCCAGCGCCAGATTGTAGTCGGCAATTGCGCCTTCAAAATCGCCGGTCGCGGATCGCAGGTCGCCCCGGAGGCGATGGGCCTCGGCGTAGCTGGGATTCAGGGCAATCGCGGTTTCTAAGTCTTGAATAGCTGCGGGACGATCGTCTAGGGCCGCCAGCGCCAGCCCTCGTCCCACATAGGCTTCGGCATAGTCGGGGTTGAGCCGAATCGCCCGGTTGAAATCGGCTAGAGCCGAGCGAGCTTCTCCCAGTTCGGCATAGACAAAGCCACGATTGTAGTAGGCAATCGGTGAGTCAGATTGGTACTTAACCGCTTGATCAAAATCGCTCAAGGCCGCCTCTAAATTGCCGAAGCCGTAGTGAACGCTGCCCCGGTTGAGGGAAGCATCGGCATAGCGGGAATCAAGGCTGATCGCCCGGCTCAGGTCAGTCAGGGCCGCCGCCCCGTTGCCCCTGCTGTAGGCAATCATGCCGCGATAGAAATAGGCAGGCGCAATTTCGGCCAGCGAGAGGGCCGCATCAAAGTCGGCCAGCGCAGCGGTTGAGTCGTCGAGCTGATAGAAAGCGAATCCGCGATAGAAGTAGGCATCGGCCAGCAGGGCGGTTGTTTTCGAGTCAGTTGGTGTGGCCTCGCTCCAAATCTGGATGGCCTGATCGTAGTCGGCAATGGCGTCTTCGTAGTTTTCGAGAGCGGCGTAGGTACGGCCCCGCTGCAAATAGGCAGCCGCAAAAGCAGGATTGGCCCGAATCGCCTGGTCAAACTGCTCGAGCGCACTGTCGTAGGACTGGTTATCCAGATCGCGCAAACCCGCTTTGTAAGCCCTCTCAGGATTGATGGGCTCTACTTCTACGGGTTTCACCTCCGCTGGGGGGAGGGTGGATTGGGCCAATACTGAACTCGAGACTCCAGAGAGGGCAATGCCGATGCCCATGGCGATGACGAACTTTTCGGGATTCATAGATTTACGCTCGCAGTTGTGCGATGCTTCAGGAGAGTAGGGATGTATTAACACTATGCAGAGTGCCCCAACTTTAAGCAATCTTCATCAATGCAGTCCTCACTGAGCCAGCCCAGGGTTCCCAAACACCCGAGATAACAGTGGGCTACTTGTACAGTGGGCTATTTGTTAGGAAGCTATCTGCACAGGCCGTTGGAAATAGGATACAGGCTGAGTAGGCCGAACCGGTTTAAGCAGGCTGTTGAGCCGCTCTTGCAACAGCTCCAACAAGAATTCAATTTCCCGTTCAGCGCTGCGCTGTAGGGCTAGAGCGAGCGTAGGCTGCACAAGCGTATAGGACTCGACGGCATTTTCCAGCAGCTCAAACAGCTCGTGCAGGGGAATGTTGCTGTAGTCGGCTGCTCTGCCAGTCAGGATAGTATCAACATCGAAATCAAGCGGTTGTTCAGCCAGAAGTTCCAGATCGATAAACTCGTCAAAGTCCATGGTGCAAATCCTGTAGAAATCTCTTAAACTGCGTCAAACTTGAATCCGTATCCTTTCCCAGAGTTTCAGAATAGGGGAGGGACTGGGGTAAAAAACACATCAAGTTTACGGGTATTTCTGCTGAGGCTTGCTGGTTCGCCTCGTGGTTCTACGGATTTCGCCTGCCTCAGCTTCAAAAAAACATACAGCATTGCTAGTAGGGTCGGCCATCCTTGTGGGACAACACCCAGACGCCGTCCGTCAGGCTGGCTCGGAGGTCGTCATCGGGGTATTCCACTTGATCGCCAGCCGTGCGATCGCCCATTTCCAGATAGGTCACGGGTTGAGCAGAGCGGTTGACAAGCTGATGGGCAATTCCGGTCCCAGCCTTGAACCCACAGCAGTCGCCCGGATTCAGGCTAATTTCCTCGCTGCCGAGCATCAGGGTGGGGTTGCCTTCCAGCACAAAAATGAACTCATCCTGCAGGGAATGGCTGTGGGCCAGGGCCGAAACTGCACCCGGAGCTAGCTCAGTCAGGTTGACGCCAAACTGGGTCAGGCCAAACAGGTCGCCCAGCTTGCGTTTCAGGCGTCCCTGCACAAGCGAAGCGTAGGGCTCGGGATAGATCGTTTTGCCTGCTGTGGCCGGAACAGACTGGGCCGAAATTGGCAGCTGGTGCATGGGGGCTTCCTCTACTGGGCAAATCTAACTGGGCAAATCTAATCCCAATTTTCTATGAACCTACATAGAAAGAGGGGTGTGGGGACGGAGTTCCCTCAAGAAGGCGCAGCTCCCTTGCCCCCATTTATTCTGTTCAGCCTCAAAAAGAATTGGTATGGCTGAGCAAATCTATGGGCTGAATACGCGAGGGTTAAAATGCAAAATCCTCCCTCAATGGCTGAATAGCTCTCAAGGGAGGATGTCATTAGGTGACGCCGAGCAGAGACTCTAGCGGTCTACCGAACCCATGATGATGTCGATGCTGCCCAGGATCACGACCAGGTCGGCCACTTTGACGCCCTTCAGCACATGGGGCAGGATTTGCAGGTTGTTGAAGTCGGCAGCCCGGATCTTAAAGCGCCAGGGAAAGACGTTGTCATCGCCGATGACGTAGATCCCGACCTCGCCCTTGCCCGTCTCGATCCGGACGTAGTTTTCGCCCTTGGGGATCTTGAAGGTCGGCGCAATTTTCTTGCTAATGAACTGGTAGTCGGGGTTTTTGGCCCAGTCCGACTTGGGACCGCCCGCAATCCGCTGAGCTTCCAGATTTTCGTAGGGGCCGCCCGGCAGAGCCGCCAGCGCCTGCCGAATGATCTTCACCGACTCCCGCATTTCCCGCACCCGTACCACATAGCGGGCAAAGCAGTCGCCAGCGGTTTCCCACTGCACGTCCCAATCAAAATCGTCGTAGTACTCGTAGTGGTCCACCTTACGCAGATCCCAGTTGACGCCAGAAGCCCGCAGCATTGGCCCCGAAAGCGCCCAGTTGATCGCGTCGTCGCGGCTAATCGTGCCCACGCCTTCAACCCGGCGGCGGAAGATCGGGTTGTTGGTGATCAGCTTTTCGTATTCGTCCACCTTGGGCAGGAAGTAGTCGCAGAAGTCAGCGCACTTATCGACCCAGCCGTAGGGCAGGTCCACGGCAACGCCGCCAATCCGCCAGTAGTTGTTGTTGACCATGCGGTAGCCGGTAGCGGCTTCCCAGAGGTCATAGATCAATTCGCGTTCGCGGAAGATGTAGAAGAAGGGCGTTTGGGCACCGCAGTCAGCCAGGAACGGGCCAAGCCAGAGCAGGTGGTTGGCGATCCGGTTCAGCTCTAGCATGATCACCCGGATGTAGCTGGCCCGCTTGGGCACGGGCACGTCGGCCAGTTTTTCGATGGCGTTGACCACAACCGCTTCGTTGAACATCCCAGCCGCGTAGTCCCAACGGCTGACGTAGGGGATATACATGACGGGCGTGCGGTTCTCGGCGATTTTCTCCATGCCGCGATGCAGGTAGCCCAACACCGGCTCGCAGTCTACAACGTCTTCGCCGTCCAGAGTGACAATCAGGCGCAGCACCCCGTGCATCGAGGGATGGTGTGGCCCCATGTTTAGCACCATCGGTTCGGTCTTGGTTTCGATCATCGTCATGGTGGTCTGTCTCCCCGTTCGCTCACTGTGCGTTCTGTATCGTGCGTTCTGTATAGATCGCTAGTCGCTTTGGCCAAAGGATTCGGCAGGTGGTTAAGGCAAGTTATTGAGGCAAGCCGTTAAAGCAAGTCCTTGAGGCACCTGATCTAGGGCGACCTGAGACTGGAGTCTGAGGCGAGAGCGCCAATCACAAGGCGCAAACCTAGATGTGCTGAGACTTTGGGCTTTCGTTCAAGCTTCTTAACTATCCCTTTTCATTATAGGGATTGTTCGCCCTCTAAATTGTCCCCAAACCAGAGCAAATCCTGGGAAAACCATTGAGCTGCGCTTATCGAGGCCATGACTGATCCGAATGCACTGGTCCATAGGCTGGGCCGATGGGCAGACCTGCCCACCAAAAACCCCGGTTCCCAGAGCAAACTGCCCACGGTGGAACCGAGGATACAGGAGTGTTACAACGGGCTTTAAACCAGCGGGGAGAGCTCTAGTAGCTGTCGCCCCCTGTCACCGTGCGGCGGGTTAAAAACTGGTTGGCCTGCCGGAGCCGGTCGGCGATTGCCTCCCGCAGGCTGAGGCTAATTTGAGGGTCGGCCAAAATTTCCTGAGCCTGTTGCCGAACTGAAGCGCTTTCAACAATATCTGCCTGATCGAGCTGGTCAAGATTGTTGTAAACCGTTTGAGGCGAGATCGGTTCCATAGAAATCTGTCCTTAACGTGCAAAATTAACGTGCAATTAAGCTCTAGCTGCTTAAATTGTGCGCCGATCCAGCTTTAATTGGCAGGAGCCAGCAACTAAGTTTCACAGTTGCGGATATATTGTCTAAATTCTTGATGTTTGTTTAAAAACCGTTGGCTTTCAGACCGGTTAGGAATCATGGAACCGCAAAGGCAGCGCTACTTCGGCAAATAGACGAACTTATAGCCAGAGCCGCTAGAGCTGTCGGGCTGTACCTGCATCAGCACGGGCTGCAAACGCCGGTCGCGGGTATTGGAAAACTCCACCGGATCACCCGAGCCCGTGGTGGAAAAGCCGGGATCTTGCAGCACCTGCTGGAGGCCGTTGCGGGTGTTGCTGCGCTGTAGGCCCGCAATCAGAGCGCGGGTGGCGTCGTAGGCGGTGGCCGTTCGCCAGTTCACCGTTGCCCTCCAGAGATCTCGGGCCTGCTGGGCGAATTCGGGGTGGGCCTCGGGCGACCAGGGTGCCACCAGCACCAACCCCTCGGTGGCCTGCTGTCCCTGTTGAATCACCTCCTGGGTGTAGAGCGTGGCGCTGCTGTAGAGCGGCAAGCGCCGGTTGTTGGCCCGAATCACCTCCACGGTTGGGTCAAAATTGTTGACGTTGGTGCCCAGGAAGATCCCGGTTGCCCCTTGAGCAATCCCCTGCTCAACTGCTCGCTGGGCATCAAAACCGGGAGTCGAATAGTTGCAGTCTGTGTCGACAGTCTGGCCGCCTTTGGCCTTGAAGGTATTGACCACGGCCTCCGTGAACACCACCTGATCAGGAGCCTGCGAATCGTAACAAACCAGCAGCGTCGGGGGTTTTGAACGCTCCAGGATATAGTTCACTAGCGGGGCTGCCATGATTTGGGGCGTTGGCACCGCTCGAAAAATGTAGTTGTCCACCCGCGCCACCTCCGGGTTGAAGGTGGTAGGCGAGATCATGACAATGCCGTTCTGTTGGTAGATGGGGGCAGCGGCCAGCGAAGCGTCTCCGGTGTTGTGGGCGACGACGGCCAGAATTTTGTCGTCTTTGACCAGAGTTTCGGCGATCTGCTGCGCTACTTCGGCGTCGTTGTCGTCGTTGATAATTTCCACACTCAGCCCTGCGCCGTTGATCCCGCCCTGCCGGTTGATCTGATCTTGAGCCTGGGCCACACCCCGCAGGATCTCCTGGGCAATGTTGATTTTGGTGCCAATCGGCACACTTACGGCGATGGTGTTGATGGCGATGGTGTTGGGCGGAATGGGCGCGGTTCGCAGTCTGGCATTGTTCAGATAGATCAGCGTTTCTGGATCATTGGGCTCCAACTTCAGCGACGCCTCAAACCACTCGACGGCCTTGGGAAAATCACCCGCTGCCAGAGCCATGATTCCGGCCTCCTTGGCAGGTGTAGTGGTGGTCTTGATCAACTGTCGCTCGCCAGTGCTGAAGCGTTCCGAGGCACGCCCGGAGGTTGAAGAACCGGTTGTCAGGCGACCGTAGACCCAGTAGGCAGCTCCGCCCAGCAGCCCCAGCGTAATCAGCAGAGTGAGCAGGAGCGCCAGCGGATTTTCTTTAGTCGCCTTGGTAGCCATAATTTTGCCGGAAACGGGGGGATCAAGATTCGGGGGAAGCAGCCTTCGGGGGGAAGCAGCCTTCGCATCCTCCCATTATTGTTCTACTGCAAGCCTGACAGAATACCAGGTTTTTCACTTAAGTCAGGAGTCAGGTCTGGGGGCAGGTCGGGCTTTGGCCTGTCGGGCGATTTGCTCTGTTCGGCAAGTGGGAGTAGCAAAAATTTGAATAAATGGCTCAATTTCTTAACAAAATAAAGTGTATTTTTTTGATTCGTAATATAACTTTTTTAGGTAACTCAAAGTGCTCCAAGATGGGGTGCGGAAGTTGGCTTTCGGCGCGGGGTTAGAGCCCCATACCTGCCGTGACTCAAGTTTCTGATTCAATTTTTGCATCCAGGATTGCAATCATTGAAATCGGGTTGGGATTTGTGAACAGATCGACATAAATCGCCCGCTAGAATGGCTGAGATCTGTCGATTTCCTTAAGAACACCCCTCCCATCAAAAACTTCATAAGAAAATCAAGCACAGCGCAATCAAGCGTCTTTTTGGGGCACAGTTTAGCGTCGGAATTCAACTCAGTTTTGCGCCCATTTCCTTGCGCCCGTTTCCTCCCAGTTCGCTGAAGAAACTCACCCAAACTAAACCCTGTCGCCCAGCGGCGATTGCGTCTGATCTGGCTCGCCCTTCGTTTGCCCTCCTATGGCGCTAATAAGCAGCAAAATGAACAGTACACCAGCTAAACAGCCTGAAAAGCAAGGACTTTATGACCCGCAGTTTGAGCATGATGCCTGCGGCGTCGGTTTCGTCGTCCAGATCAAAGGCCAGCCCTCCCACAGCATTGTCGAGCAGGGGCTGACGATTTTGCTCAATTTGGACCACCGGGGAGCCTGCGGAGCCGAGAAAAACAGCGGCGACGGGGCCGGGATTCTACTCCAGCTTCCCCACAAGTTTTTCCAGAAGGCTGTAGATTTTGAGCTGCCCCAGCCCGGAGCCTACGGCGTTGGCATGGTCTACAGCACCCCCGACCCAGAGCAGCGCGCCCTCAGCCGCAGCAAATTTGAGCAGATCGTGGCCGAAGAAGGCCAGCGAGTTTTGGGCTGGCGCGACGTGCCCACCGACAATAGTTCTCTCGGAGCCACCGCCCGCGCCAGCGAGCCGTTTGTGCAGCAGGTGTTCATTGCCTGCTCTGAGGGGCTGGACCCGCTCGCCTTTGAACGCAAGCTTTATGTGATCCGTAAGCGCTCCCACAGTCTGCGCCAGGCCGAGATTGACCCCCACTGGTATCCCTCCAGCCTCTCCAGCCGCACGATTGTTTACAAGGGAATGCTGATGCCGGTGCAGGTGGGCAACTATTACCCCGATCTGCATGACCCGGATCTGGAAAGCGCCCTGGCCCTGGTGCATTCCCGCTTTAGCACCAATACCTTCCCGAGCTGGGAGCGCTCCCACCCCTACCGCTACATCGCCCACAACGGCGAAATCAACACCCTGCGCGGCAACATCAACTGGATGCACGCCCGCCAGTCGCTGTTCGAGTCGGAGCTGTTTGGTGAGGATATTCAGAAAGTTCGCCCGGTGATCAACATCGACGGCAGCGATTCGCTGATTTTCGACAACGCCCTGGAGCTGCTCACCCTGGCCGGACGCTCGTTGCCCCATGCGGTGATGATGATGATCCCGGAACCCTGGGCGGCCCATGAGTCGATGGACCCGGCCAAGAAAGCCTTCTACGAATACCACGCCTGTCTGATGGAACCCTGGGACGGCCCCGCCTCGATTGCCTTTACCGACGGCAGTGTGATGGGGGCAGTGCTGGACCGCAACGGCCTCCGCCCTTCGCGCTACTACGTCACTAAAGACGACCTGGTGATCATGGCCTCCGAGGCGGGCGTTTTGCCGGTCGAGCCAGAGCGCGTCGCCTACAAGGGCCGCCTTCAGCCTGGACGGATGTTCCTGGTGGATATGCAGGCGGGCCGAATCATTGCCGACGACGAGATCAAGCAGGAGATTGCATCGGCCCAGCCCTACCGCGACTGGCTGGATCAGCATCTGGTCGAGCTGGCTCAGCTCCCCGACGCCCCGGTTCCCGAAACACCTGACCTGCCCCTGTTGCAGCGCCAGATGGCCTTTGGCTACACCTTCGAGGAGCTGCGGCTGCTATTAACGCCGATGGCCCGCGACGGGGTTGAGGCAATCGGGTCGATGGGGGCCGACACGCCGCTGGCCGTGCTGTCCGACCGGCCCAAGCTGCTCTACGACTATTTCCAGCAGTTGTTTGCTCAAGTCACCAACCCACCAATCGACTCGATCCGGGAAGAGATCATCACCTCGCCGATCACGACGATCGGGGCCGAGCGCAATCTGCTGAAGCCAGAGCCGGAGAGCTGCCGCCTGATCAAGCTGAATTCGCCGATTCTCAGCAACGCCGAGCTGGCCAAGCTGAAGCAGCAGACCCAGTTCCCAACGCGAGTTCTGGACATCCTGTTTGACCCGGAAGCCGGGGTCGAGGGTTTGACCGCCGCGAACCAATCCCTCTGCATCCAGGCCGATCAGGCAATCGCCGAGGGCGTCAGCATCCTGATCCTCAGCGACCGCCAGACCAGCCGCGACCAGGCCGCCATTCCGGCCCTGCTGGCGGTTTCGGGCCTACACCACCATCTGATCCGCACCGGCAGCCGCACCCGCGTCGGCATCGTCCTGGAGTCGGGCGAACCGCGCGAAGTGCATCACCACGCCCTCTTGCTGGGCTACGGCTGCGGCGCGATCAACCCCTACCTGGCCTTTGAAACCCTGGAGGCGATGATTGCCCAGGGGTCGCTGCCCAACGTCGAGCCAGACAAAGCCTGCAAGAACTACATCAAGGCCGCCACCAAGGGAATCATCAAAGTCGCGTCTAAGATCGGCATCTCGACGCTGCAAAGCTACCGGGGAGCCCAGATCTTCGAGGCGATTGGGTTGAACCAGTCGGTAATCGACGCCTACTTTACCTGGACCGCTTCCCGGATCGAAGGAGCCGATCTGGCCGTGTTGGCCCAGGAGGCGATCCTGCGGCACCAGCACGCCTTCCCCGACCGCGAGGTCAACGGTCACAACCTGGACGTGGGCGGCGAATACCAGTGGCGCAAGGACGGTGAGGCCCACCTGTTCAGCCCGGAAACGATCCACACGCTGCAAAAGGCGGTGCGCGAGGGCAGCTACGACCTCTATAAAAAGTACGCCCTGCTGGTGAACGAGCAGAACCAAAAGTATTTCACGCTGCGCGGTCTGCTGCAATTCCAGCCCAGTCAGCCGGTGCCGATCGAAGAGGTCGAACCCGTCGAGTCAATCCTCAGCCGCTTCAAAACCGGGGCGATGAGCTACGGCTCGATTTCCCAGGAGGCCCACGAATCGCTGGCGATTGCCATGAACCGGATTGGCGGCAAATCCAACACGGGCGAAGGCGGCGAAGACCCGGCCCGCTATACCTGGACGAATGACCAGGGCGACTCGAAAAACAGCGCCATCAAGCAGGTAGCCTCCGGGCGGTTTGGCGTCACCAGCCTCTACCTCTCCCAGGCCAGAGAGCTGCAAATCAAGATGGCCCAGGGCGCGAAGCCCGGTGAAGGCGGTCAGTTGCCCGGTGCCAAGGTCTACCCCTGGATCGCCAAGGTGCGTCACTCGACGCCGGGGGTTGGGTTAATTTCGCCGCCGCCCCACCACGACATCTATTCAATCGAAGACCTGGCCGAGCTGATCCACGACCTGAAAAACGCCAACCGCCAAGCCCGAATCAGCGTCAAGCTGGTCTCAGAAGTCGGCGTCGGCACAATTGCGGCAGGCGTCTCCAAAGCCCATGCCGACGTGGTGCTGATTTCCGGCTACGACGGCGGTACGGGAGCCTCGCCCCAGACCTCAATTAAGCACGCCGGACTGCCCTGGGAGCTGGGGCTGGCCGAAACCCACCAGACGCTGGTGCTGAACAACCTGCGCTCCCGGATCGTGGTCGAAACCGACGGCCAGCTCAAGACCGGACGCGACGTGGTAATCGCCGCCCTGCTGGGAGCCGAGGAGTTTGGCTTTGCCACCGCGCCGCTGGTGACTCTGGGCTGCATCATGATGCGGGTCTGCCACCTCAACACCTGTCCAGCGGGCGTCGCCACCCAGAACCCGGAGCTACGGAAGAACTTCACGGGCGACCCATCCCACACGGTCAACTTCATGCGATTTGTCGCGGAAGAGGTGCGGGAAATCATGGCCCAGCTCGGCTTCCGGACGCTGAACGAAATGGTGGGCCGGACGGATATGCTGGAGGCTAAGCAGGCAATCGCCCACTGGAAGGCCAAGGGCATCGACCTGTCGAAGCTGCTGCACCAGCCGGACGCGCCGCCCGAAGTGGGCCGCTACTGCCAGATTCCCCAGGACCACGGACTGGAAACCTCGCTCGACATCACCGTGCTGCTGGATCTCTGTAAAGACGCGATCGAGTCCGGTACGCCGGTCAAAGCGACTCTGCCGATCCGCAACATCAACCGCGTCGTCGGCACAATTCTGGGCAACGAGATCACCAAGCGCCACTGGAACGGTTTGCCGGAAGACACGGTACATCTGCATTTCCAGGGCAGCGCCGGACAGAGCTTCGGGGCGTTTGTACCCAAGGGCGTGACGCTGGAGCTGGAAGGCGACGCCAACGACTACCTGGGCAAGGGGCTAAGCGGCGGCAAAATTATCGTCTATCCGCCCCACAACTCCAGCTTTGTGGCCGCTGAGAATATCATTGCTGGGAACGTGGCGCTCTATGGCGCGACCAGCGGCGAGGTTTATATCTCAGGCATGGCTGGCGAACGTTTCTGTGTCCGCAACTCTGGCGTCACGGCAATTGTCGAAGGCGTTGGCGATCACGGCTGCGAATATATGACTGGCGGCAATGTGATCATCCTGGGTGAAACCGGACGCAACTTCGCGGCGGGTATGAGCGGCGGCGTGGCCTACGTGCTCGACGAAGCGGGTGATTTTGCGACGCGCTGCAATAGCCAGATGGTCGGACTGGAAACGGTCGAAGCAGAAGAAGCCGAAATGCTGCGGGGACTGATCCAGAAACACGCGGACTACACCCAAAGCGACAAAGCAAAATACGTTTTGGATCACTGGGCCGAACTGCTGCCGAAATTCGTCAAGGTAATGCCGCGTGACTACAAGCGCGTTCTGCAAGCCCTGCGCGAGGCGGAAGCCGCTGGCCTGAGTGGAGACGAAGCCCTGACCGCTGCCTTTGAAGCGAATGCCCGCGATCTGGCCCGCGTCGGCGGCAGCTAGGAGCCGCTGGGCCTGCTCTGGGTCAGGGCAGTGACAATCGCCGTTACGGCTGGATTCAGGTTTGAGAGCACGACAACGGTGGCAGTCGCAATAATAATCGTGGTTGCCATCCTCACCATTCCGTCTGTGCCCTTCAAATAGGCGTCAAACTTGTAGTCCAGCCGTTCCACCTTTTGATCCAGCTCATTGAATCTCTGGTCAAACTCAGTTCGCAGTTGCTCGATTATGGTTTGCAACTCAACCAGCGCCCCACGAACGTCTTCATTACCGCCATTCCCAGAAGTCTGCATAATTCCCCAAGCTCAAGTTTTACGACCCATCCACTCGCATTCTATCCGAATCCCCCCTTAAACCGAAAACCGCCACCAACCACTATGGGAAAACCAACCGGCTTCATCGAATACCTGCGCGAACTGCCCTCCGAACTCGCTCCCCTGGACCGCATCCAGAACTGGGACGAGTTTCACCTGCCCATGCCCGACGACAAGCTCCGCACTCAGGGCGCTCGCTGCATGGACTGCGGCACCCCCTTCTGCCACACGGGCACCCTGATCAGCGGCATGGCCAGCGGCTGCCCGATCAACAACCTGATTCCCGAATGGAACGATCTGGTCTATCGCGGCCTCTGGAAAGAAGCCCTGACCCGCCTGCACAAAACCAACAACTTCCCAGAATTCACCGGGCGCGTCTGTCCAGCTCCCTGCGAAGGCTCCTGCGTCCTGGGCATCCACAACCCGCCCGTGACGATCAAAAACATCGAGTATTCGATTGTCGAGAAGGGCTGGGAAGAGGGCTGGATTGTGCCGGAACCGCCCGAAACCCGCACCGGCAAGCGAGTCGCCGTGATTGGCTCCGGGCCTGCCGGACTGGCAGCAGCGGCTCAGCTCAACCGGGCCGGACACTGGGTGACGGTCTACGAACGGGCCAACCGTCCGGGCGGCCTGCTGATGTACGGCATTCCCAACATGAAGCTGGACAAGGCCCAGATCGTCAACCGCAGGCTGAACCTGCTGGAGCAGGAAGGCATCAAGTTTGTCTGCAATACCGAAGTCGGCAAGGATCTGCCGGTCGAGACGCTGATGAACGAGTACGACGCCGTGCTGCTCTGCACCGGAGCCACCAAGCCGCGCGATTTGCCCATCGAGGGCCGCGACCTGAAGGGTATCCAATTCGCAATGGAGTTCTTGACCCAGAACACCCAGGCCGTGCTGGATCAGAACCAGACTGGCATCTCGGCAGCGGGCAAAGACGTGGTGATCATCGGCGGCGGCGACACGGGTACGGACTGCGTCGGCACCTCAATCCGGCACGGCTGCAACAGCTTGGTTCAACTCGAAATTATGCCGAAGCCACCCGAAAAGCGGGCCGCCAACAACCCCTGGCCGGAGTGGCCCAAAGTATACAAAATGGACTACGGCCAGGAAGAAGCTGCCGCGAAGTTTGGCGATGATCCGCGTGTATATACCACAACCGCGACTCAGTTTGAAGGCGACGAGAACGGTCAGGTGAAAGCTGTGCATACAGTCGAAGTACTCTGGGAGCGCAACGAAAAGGGACAGTTTGTGCCCAACCCGATTGCTGGCACTGAACAAGTCCGGCCTGCCCAACTCGTGCTCTTGGCAATGGGCTTCCTGGGGCCAGAACAGCCTCTAATTGACGCTCTAGGAATCGAACGCGACCCCCGCAGCAACGCCAAAGCCGACTACGGCGACTATGCTACCAGCCTTCCGGGCGTATTTGCGGCAGGCGACTGTCGGCGCGGTCAGAGCCTCGTGGTTTGGGCGATCAACGAAGGCCGGGGTGCGGCGCGGGCCTGCGACCTGTATCTAATGGGCACGAGTGATTTGCCGAGTTAAGCTAGAAGGAAATAGGGGGCTGTATCTAGTTTTCAAGCCCCTATTCCTCTTGTTCTTTAGGGTTTCCAAATACTCGGAGCAATAAGCTGAAGTTTTGGTCGAGGTAAATGTACAATCTGTGCTGGTTAAGAATCGGTCGGTTAACGGGTGAGTGAGCCGAGGACACGATGATGCGAGTATCCCCGTGATGCAGGCGCGTCCGTGGCAAACGGCGGGACCGACGGAGATGCGAGAATACCAATCCGTCGGATTGCTCATTTACAAGCTAGGTCAAACTGTCCCTATTCTGCCCCACTCAGGTGATGACTGTAATTTCGCCCGCATCGTTGATTTTGATTGCAGTTCGGGCTTCAAATAGGGAAGTCAGCTGAGGGCTGAGCTGAACAAGCAGCGGTGACAGATGACTGGGTTTGGTGCTGCTGATATCCAGCACAAGAATCCGAATGTTGTAAGCGCTGAAGTTTTGCTGAAACGGTAGGTTCTTGTCGGCTGTGATGAATAAGTCAAAGGGGTGTGCCGTTGCCATCTCTAGAATCTGTCGGTCTTTGTAGCCGCGCCAGCCCATGTCCTCTACATTGCTCACGGTATGTCCTGCTGCAATTAAGGGCTGTTTAAGTTTTCTAGTCATCAACCTCCGGCAAAGCCGGAGGCTTGAGCATATGGGAGCCGCTCAAAGCGGCTTACCATTCATCAGACAATCGCAGTTGGTCAATTCGTTGATCCTCTATCTCCTGTTGCTCAATGTACCGTCGTACCATCGC
>JBJTUI010000116.1:0-3593 GCA_046080625.1 Elainella sp.
CAAGCAAGCCAAGCGCGGCATCGAAGATACATTGGATGACGCCCGCCAAAACGCGGCAGAGCTGGGCAAAGATACGGCTCGTGGTGCCCAAGCAACGGCAAATGAACTGAAGCGAAATGTTGATGGTGCGGCTCGCGATCGGAGCAATAAAGTTAGCAACGTTGGCAAGACGGGTGCCAGTGGTGACCTGACTGCTGTCCGCTCCGGAAAGCAATCCGTACCCGACTTGGATGCCGACGATTTGGCCGAGCGGGCCAAGAATGTGTTCGGCGCTGCCAGCCGCAACGTCGGCGATTTTGCCAAGGAATAGGCTAGACCCACAACTCGCATTTGAACGAATGGCCAGCCCTGGGGATTACCTCGGGGCTGGTTTGGTTGGGGGCGGCCCAAATTGCGCCCTCCAAATTCCTTCCACTTCAGCTAGGGCTGCGTTTGGGCCTGCTTTGGGCAATTGTTTGGCTCAGTCTGGGGGTGGGCCGGGGGCGTTTTGGATCTGACAAGTTTGCCCGCTCGATCCAGGCCAGCTGGAGGCACAAGCGCAACGACATGGGGGACGGGACGGGGCAGGTAGGACATTTGCGACTCGCCCTTGAACACCAGCGAGGCGCTGGCTCCCGAATCGAGCATCACCGCGTCTCGCAGTCCGGCCCGGCTCAGAGCCTCACCCAGGCTAATCGAGTCGATATAGTCTCCAGAAACGCCTACAACAGGGCGGCCCGCCTGATCAATTCCCCAAAAGGCGCGATCGCGGTGGGCGTCGAAGTCGAACAGGTTGCCAAAAGACTTGGCGGACTGGGGCTGGCCCGCCTTGACCAACCAGGCCGCAGCCACAAAGGCATCGGTGAGTTGGGGGAGTTCGGCCTGTAGACCGGCCAGCTGGTTGTGGCGCTCAGGATCAAACGGGATAAATTTCACCTGGGTGGGGCTGATCAGCACCAGTGGGCGGTTGCGAATCCGGCGAATCTCTTGGGCGTTGCCATGCACGAACCGTGCCGGGGTGAGGCGATTGGTGCGCTGGCTCAGAACCGGACCCACCATGACGGTGGAGTCGAGCTGCTCTAGCGAGAAAAACGCGCCATCGACGGCAGCAACCGCATTAGTCGCCGCGACAATTTCCTCGACCTGATAGCGACTGTCGGCATGGAGCGTCACAGGCCTGCCTCCGGTCGCAAAAATCAGCGGTACCCCTGCTATCGTCTGTTTTTGCAGCTGAACGGTGTCGCCAAACTGGAACGGGGTCTGGCTCATCGGATCTTGCGGTGCCGGTTTGCCGTCTGCCTGGTCGAGCACGGCTTCCAGGTTGCCCTGGCCAATTCGTTCGAGGCTGAGCAAGCTTTCAGACGCTCCGGCGAACTGATCGCTGCTGTCGTCCATGGTCAGGCCAGACCGATAGCCAGCCCACTGCACCCACTGTTCGACTCGCGGGTCGTGGTGACCTTCAGGATAGACAAAATGGCGGATCGAGATGCCAAGCTGGGTTTCCAAAATTCGCTTAGACTCAACCACTTCATAGCGCAATTCCTGGTCTGAGAGCTGGGTCAAGTCCGAGGGGTGGGAGACGCTGTGGGAGGCGATTGTAATCAGCGGGTCGGCAGCCATCTGCCGCAGCTGTTCCCAGGTCAAGCTAGACCGACCTATTTGTTTGCCCACCTTGGCGGGATAAATCCCAAAGGCAGCCGGATAGCCATATTGACGCAGCAGCGGATATACATAGTCGTAGTGGCCCCGGTAGCCGTCGTCGAAGCTGAGCACAATTGGCTTCTGGGGCAGAGGCGCACCCGTCTGGAGATGCTGCACCAGTTGATCGAGGCCGATCGGCGTTAAGCCTTTTTGCCGAATCAACTCTAAATCGGCTTCAAACTCGGCTGGGGTGACATCAAAAAACACCTGCTTCTCCGGCAGGATATCATGATACATGATGATCGGCACTCGCGCCAAACGGGCTCTGCCGTGGATCTGGGGAAACTGCACTGCCGTCTGGTCGGCCAAGACGGCCCCAAAGCGATCGGCAGCAGTGAGTCCAGCTAGCACCTGCGTCGTACTATCAGTCTGAGGATTCTGGGCCAGATCAGGACGGCCTGCCTGCCCCTGACCCACTCCAGCCCCACTGGTCCGATCTGCGGCACAGGTGAAGGGCAGCAATGGGGCCGAAGGAGAATAGGTTGAAGGAGAATAGGTTGAAGGAAAATCGACTGGAGGAGAACCGGTCTCGGCTAACAGCTTTGGCCCACCGGGCTGCAGTCCTGAAAGGGGGCTGGAAGTTGTCCAAGCAGTAATGGTCGGTTTTAATCCGTAAAGTAAAGGTAGAGATGCGGTTGCTAAGAGGCTAAACCCAACCAGGCGGTGGGAACCTAATTTAAACTGCGGACGGGACCAAACGCGATCACAAACCAGACGTAACCCTGCACGCCTCACCCAGATCGGCCATTTCATAAAGATTTGCAACCAACGACTCCCGCTGTATATGTAGCGGATTTCGCCTGTTTTGTCAGGTACTGCAAAATACAACTGACTGGCTTTTTTGAGAACGCTACAAGCTGGCCGAGAGTTCGCCGACGTACAGTTCGCCGACGCACAGCAACTCTGCAAAACAAAAAGGGCAGATTGCTCTGCCCCTACCAACTTGCGATGTCTCTTGCGATCTGACGGGTTAAGCTCTGGGTGATTAGCTTTCCGAGTCGGGCGTCACCTGTTTCGCCATATCCATAAATGCGGCAGGATCGCCGGAAGCAGGAGCCTGTCCCGAGACAAGTGATTCTGCTGCGATAGCGCCCTCTCCGGTGCGGTCGATTTCAGCTACATCAAACTGCTTAGAACGCTCGTAGTCCGCATCGACATCGACGCTAGGGGCCTTTTGTTCTCCAGCCTTAATATCTTCAACCATCTGTTGGGCATCGAAGCTAGCGGTTGTCGGATCAGTTGCGTCAACACCGGTCGGAATCACTGGCTCTGCCATAACCGTACTCCTAATTAATGAATGGCTACAAAAACAGTCAAGCAATTTTTCCTTCACGCTAGCGGTGCAATAAAATGCTATTGCAACCTGCCCTAGCGGAATTCAATTGCTTGCGGCGATCGTAGATCAGGTAAAGGTAGTTTCTAATCGCTCCCTTGGATGATTCTGAGTATCCATTTAGATAGAACTCTTGGGAGAACAATTTAGCCCGAACTCGGCGGCAGCTTGGACGGGTTCATTTAATTCAACCAAATACAGATTGCCTCAGAAACAGCAGAAACACCTGCGGAGAAGCCTTTTCAAAAAGCGGTTGTCCGTCTTTTTAGTGTTCTTTATTTATTTGACTTCTGATTCACAAACCTAGACGTTGCGGTAAACCTGTTGCGACTATTCGTGAAACTTATCCTGTCGATCTATTTCTCGGGAATGGTTCACTGAATTAGCCAATTTGATTAACTGGGAT
This sequence comes from Elainella sp., assembly GCA_046080625.1. Lineage (GTDB taxonomy): Bacteria > Cyanobacteriota > Cyanobacteriia > Elainellales > Elainellaceae > Elainella. Next base: position 3,420 of record JBJTUI010000116.1, read on the forward strand.
AAAACTAATCAGAGGTTTGAAGTCATGACCCAAAGGGCTTTGTTGCATGAAGAGGGGTTGCGGAGGTGGAGCGGCATGGTAAGTTTCAGTTACCACACAAAAAGTAATTGCTCAACCTAGACAGAATAGGGGGTTCAGACCTCTTGCCGACCATTTTCAGAAATTTTCTGCAAG
>JBJTUI010000117.1:0-14412 GCA_046080625.1 Elainella sp.
GCCCTTGTAGATCACGTCTTCGGGCCAGACATCTTCGTAGTGGTAGTTCTTCTCTTGCAGGGTGTCGATGATAGTGGGGATCAGGAAGCCCGTCAGGGTAAAGGTGCTATCGTGCTTGGGATCGCAGCCAATTTGCAGCACTTTCTTGCCGCGTCGCGCCAGGGCAACCGAAATATTGCAGCTGGTTGTGGACTTACCAATTCCACCCTTTCCATAAACGGCTAGTTTCACAGACGGCGTCTCCTAAAGAATGGGTCAAAAACGAGGGTCTAATGGGCAGATCTCTACAGCGGATCTATGGGAAGCGAGCAGAATGCAGCGGTCGGGACAAAATCTAGAAATTCTGATGGGATTAATGGGTCGCACCCAAGCCGCACGACCCTCAGCCTTAGTCTCAAGTCTCGCTTGGTTACTGAAAGCATTATTGACGAATTTTGGCGGTTTGCGGCGACGACCAGAAGACGGGTAGGGTAGAAAACCTAAGCTAAATCTAGATTGATAGGAGATTAGCGTATCAGAAGCCTTTTAAAACTATCTGAATTCCAAAAACGGCATCAAAACCAGTTTTTATTAATCTATTTTCTTAAATAAGAACAAAAGCAAAACTAAGCTGAAATCCAAGCGTTAGCTCGATTTGACCTGGGCTCCAGTTTCAATCAGAGCGTTGCTTGGCTAGAACCGGATGGCAGTGAACCAGGCAGGCTGTTTTACAGGTAGCGCAAGGCGACGATTCCGAAATCCAGCTAGATTTCGATGTTTGTTAAAAATGGTGAAAGTTTTCAAATTTAGCGATTGGGCGGGTTCTCAGAGTTTGAACTGACAATAGACAGGCCCAGTCAATCTAAGTTAAAGTTGTAGTGAGTTTGCTTTAGAATGAAATCAGAGGTGTTGCTCAACACACTGACCTGGGGTTCGTCTCTAAAATAGATAGCTGTGAGTATAAATTCTGGTTGGGGAAAGCACCCTGCCCCCGACTCTGCCTATAGCGATACTTTGCTCGCAGCGATATAAATACTGTTCGATTTTTCACCACTTTAATTAAAAGGAAGGAACGCAGCAATGGCGACCGAGGCTGCAACGAGAAAACCGATTCGCTCCCTGGAAGACGCGCTAGAGCATTGCCAAAATCTAGGCATGCGGCTAAGCAAACAGCGTCGTTTTATTCTGGAATTGCTCTGGCAGGAGAAAGACCACCTCTCCGCCCGTGAGATCTATGACCGCCTTAACCAGCAAGGCAAAGAGATTGGCCATACCTCGGTCTATCAAAACCTGGAGGCGCTGTCGGCCCAGGGCGTGATCGAATGCGTCGATCGGGCTGACGGGCGGCTCTACGGGAACATCAGCGATCCCCACAGCCATGTCAACTGCCTCGATACCAACCAGATTATGGATGTGCATATCGAGCTGCCCGAAGAATTACTACACCAGATCGAGCAGCAGACTGGCGTTAAAATCACCAGCTACTCGATCAACTTCTACGGTCATCGACTAGCCCAATCCGCTGACGCCTAGGCCAGGTGCGCTGCGGCAACCTCTGCCTCGCCAATTTTCCACATTTTTACCAATAGTTTGGCCAATAGTTTGATTGATAGCAGGCTCTCGGGCCTGCTTTTTTGCGTCCTGTCTGGCTGCTCAGCTAGGGGCTGTTCAACTGTGGATCTAAACCGGATGGGACGATCCCCGGTTGGGCTGTCCAAACGCCCAGATCTGAACGCCGGAGTAGGCCAAAAACTTTCGCGCCGATCGTGATGCGGATTTGGGATTTGCGAGTAAGCTTGACTATCCGAACGGTCAGGCTATGAGAACGGATTGAGCCAGATGCAATATGTGTAAGGCTTCAGTCCGTCAGGCATCTCCCTGAAAAATGCGTTGTAGGCGGAGTCTGCGGAGTTTATGGTAAGAGGACAAGTCAATCAATCTAGTGCGTTTGACGCCAATCCACAACGGCGACGCCAGCGCCACACACCAGCCCCGGTTTCTCGTCTTGATCCGGGTTCTATCCCGCCAAACCAGTCTGATGTTCGACCTGCTTCCCCTGAATCGACCCTGCCCGAAGCCAGTTTGAAAGCCCCTGGTTCCGAAACCGATGAGCTCGTTCAAGCTGCACCAGCCCAACCTGCACTAACCCAACCTGCACCAGCCTATCCCGATATCAAGCCAGCTGCGGCTGCTAAGCCGTCATCCAAGGCACTATTCACCCGGTTGAGGCGAATCGGGCTCGGTGCGTCACATCAGTGGCTACAGCAGCCTTGGCCCCGAACCGTGGCGTTACTGCGGGCCTTGCCCCAAAAAACCGGGAGCTGGCCTCTGTTTTGTCTGGCGGTACTCGGCCTATTTGGCAGCACGAGCCTGCTGGCCTATTTCTGGCTAGCTGGGTTGCCCCCCCTACCCGACTGCGACAATACGACGCCGCTTTCACCCGATTCCCACCGACTCTATTGCGCCCAGGAGGCAGCTCGCTCTGGTCAATTGGAGGATTTGGTTGCTGGGATCAACTTGGTCAAGAACTGGTCGCCGAATCACTCCCTCTACGGGGATGCCCAACAGTCTCTGGCCCAGTGGTCGCGACAGATGATGCTGGTGGCCCGTGACCGGATGAACCAGAATGACTTCAAGGGAGCCAGCGCCGCCCTCAGCCAAATCCCGGCAAACAGCCCGGTCTATGAAGAGGCCCAGAAAACCCTGGCCGCCTGGAGCAAACAGTGGCAGAGCGGCGAATCGCTCTATAACAAAGCCGTTGAGGCCATGAACCGGCAGGACTGGCGAGCGGCTTTCGACCAGGTGACGGAGCTGGGCTACCTCGACCACGACTACTGGCGCGTCCAGCAGGCCGACAGTCTGGCCAAGCAGATTTCGATTCAGAAAGGGGCTCAAGACTCGCTCAAGCAGGCCAAAAAACTGTCGACCAAGCTGGGGCCAGCCCAGATGGGCGAGGCGATCCTGCTGTTGCAGTCGATTCCGCCCCAGGCCCAGGCTTGGCCCGAAGCCCAAACGCTGATGACCACCTGGAGCCAGGATTTGCTCAAAGTTGCCTGGCTCTATTGGCAGGATGGCTACACCGCGAGGGCGATCGAGCTGGCCCAGGAGGTGCCCCTCAGCCTGACTCTGGAGGCCAACCTGGCTGATCTAGTAAAATATAGCCATGCCGTCAAACTGGTAGAGGACAATCAGATTGAAGAACGGCCCTGGCGGCAGCTCTGGAGTTTGGTAGAAGCCACAACGGCTCTTGAGCAAATTGGGGCTGATAGTCCGCTCTATAGCCAGGCCCAGGCCCAGCTTCAGGGTTGGCAGGCCCGCCTCCAGGATCTACAGCAGATCCAGCTGGCGACGATGGTTGCGAGTTTGGGCCAAAAACCGGCGCTTGACTATGCCATTGCCCAAGCCGAGCAAATGGGGACCGACCGACCGCTCTACGGCCAGGCCCAAAGCCGGGTGGCCAACTGGAAGCTGCAAACCGAACAGCTCCAAGATCTGCCCTACCTGAAACTGGCTCAGCAGTTTGCTGCCGGAGAAATCGGTCAAATCGCAACTGCAGGTCAGCCGATTGCCCAACTCCAGCTGGCGATTGCCCAGGCCCAGGTGATTCCCCAACAGCGGTCGCTCTGGTCTGAGGCCCAGGCCCAGATTGTCGCCTGGCAGCGACAGATCGAAAAGCTAGAAGACCAGCCGATGCTGGATGAGGCCGTGAACCTGGCTAAGGCCAATAAACTGGACGAGGCGATTACGGCAGCTGCCCAGATTCGGCCCAATCGAGCCCTCTATGACCAGGCCCAAGCGGCAATTTCATCCTGGAAAGAAAAAATCCGGCTGGCGCTGCTGGCCGAGGATCAGGCCGTGCTCGATCGGGCCTATGGTCTGGCGGGCAGCGGCGACCTGACCGGAGGAATTGCCACAGCGGCCCAGCTTTCGCCAGGACGACCGCTTCACCTGGAGGCTCAATCCGCAATTGGAGCCTGGCTGCGCGAACGAGACGGAGACCCCAAAGCGCCGGTTGATCCGGTTGGCGATGCGGTTGCTCCAGAGTCAGCCAGCAGTTCTACAGCCCCTGAGGCGGGAACCGAATCGGCTGCATCAGGCGACTCAACTGCTGATGCGGGATCTTCTTCCGAAGGCTCTTCAGGAGAGATTCCCTGACCCGGCAACCCGGCTGTTCTGGGAGGCTGTTCTGGGAGGCTGTTCTGGCTAAATGTTGGCAGGGAAGTTGAAATTCTTTGATTTTGCTGCTATTTAAATTACTACTTTGCTTCTTGCATTTCTGATTGATTTTAGAGGGGTTTAAGGCGTTGAATTGCCGTTGAGCGATTAAGGCAGTACTGGTTTGAAGCTGATTTTTGGTTAGGGTGCCTGTTCCTGAAGATAGCAGTCCTCAAACATCTCAGACAGAAGCTGCCCTAGGCGGAACTGGTAGTCAAGCAGGACTAGTAGTCAGGCGGGACTGGGTAGGCCAGATCAGCTGATCTGGCTTGATTCGATCAAGCAAGGTTTAGAAGTTGCAGCAGGAAACAATTCGTAATTCAAATCTACAGGTTTCTGGATCAGGTGCGTTTAGGTCAAGTGTCCCTGGGTCAGGTGATAGGTTAATAGGGGCATTTCTGCCTGGATAGCTTTGGGTCATGCTCCTGCTGCGGGCTGCCTGCTGTTTCCTGCCGGTCTGCCGGTATGGTTTGAACCTGGATATCAGCCCGGACTGCCGCTCAATCCTGCCTTCTCAACGCCGCTCAGCTTCTAACTCATCTTTTAACCCAGATCTCCATTCCATCCAAGTGCATTTTCAAATGCGCTGCACAGGCAAAGGCACCATGGTAAAACCGTTTAATCAAAAGCGCTTTAAAAAACTCTGGCTCTTTCCATCAGGGCTGAGGTCAGCTTCACAAACCTCCGCTGCCCCCGAACCGAACCGTCCTCTCTACGCTGCCGAGATGAGGGTCGAAGGTCTAGAAGCCCCGGAACGGGAACCTGCGGTTAAACCCGCTAAACCAGCTTCTCCGGGCGTGGCTCAATCAGCGAAGCCCCAGCCAGCTTCCTCCCAGACTCCACCGCCTGATTCGCCGCCTGATTCGCCGCCGCCCGAGCCAACCGAATCTGCACCCATCGAGAATCCGGTTAGCAAGCTAGTGCAGCGCTGGCGCTGGCCTCTGGTTTGGCTGTCGGCGCTGGCCGTTCTGGGGGGCATGGGGACGGCTGCTCTGGTTTGGCTGGTGAGCCTGCCGCCCCAGATTAACTGCCGCAATCCTGCCCGGCTGACGCTTGATATGGAGCGGCTCTACTGCGCCCAGCAGGAGGCCCAGACGGGCGATATCAAAAAGCTGATTGCCAGCATTGATATGCTCAAAACCTGGGAGCCGGATCACCCCCTCTACCGGGAAGCCCAGCGGCAGCTTGAAGACTGGTCTACCCAAGTGTTGAATGTTGCGGTTGATCGAGTAGAACGCGGTGACTTGAAGGGCGCGGAGGCGGCGCTCAGCCATATTCCGCCTTCTGTGCCGGTCTACAAAGAGGTCCAGAGCTCGCTGGGACGTTGGCGCAAATACTCGAAGCGGGCCAGCAAGCTGTATGACGATGCCCAAACGGCTCTGAAGCAAAAGCAGTGGGATGTCGTTTCGCAGAAAATCGTTCTGCTAGCTGAGTTTGAACGTGACTATTGGGAGCTAGAGAAAGGTGCCGATGTGGTCATTCAACAGCTTGGCAAGGAAAAACGGGCCTGGGAAACCCTGATTCGAGCCCAGAAGCTGGCTGCTACCGATAACCCTCAGCAGCTGGCAGCAGCGATTCCGCTGGCCCTACAGGTGCCGCTTACCACCCATGCTGCTACTACCGCCCGAGCTGATCTGAAGGAATGGAGTCAGAAACTCCTGGCTGTGGGTGAGCAAAAGTGGCGTCAGGGCGACCGCATGGGGGCAATCAACCTGCTGCGGCTAGACCCTAAAATTGCTAGAACTCCTGAAATTGCTGACCTGTACCAGTTCAGCCATGCCTATCGCTTGGCCAACTCTGCCCTCTCGGAATACTGGCTGCCTTCCGTTGGCGGTTTGCTGAAGCTGAGAGAGGCGATTGCGGCCATTGACCAGGTTAAATCAGCCAGTCCCTTCTACGGGCAGGCCCAGGCGCTGAAGCAGAACTGGACCGCCCAACTGACCGATCTGACCCAGTTGAAGTACGCCAGCGCTGCGGCCAGTTTGGGGAACAGCACCAGCATGAAGCTTGCGGTGGGGCAGGCACAGCAGATTCCGGCTGGTCAACCGCGCCGGGTGCAGGCCCAGTCCCTGATGGCGTTTTGGAGTCAGGAATTGGAACGGCTAGAGGACCAGCCGATCATCAATCGCGCCATGCAGTTGGCCAAACCAGGTTCGATCGGCGGTCTTCAGGCCGCCATCGCGGAGGCTAGTCAGGTTGAGTTGAATCGGGCTCTGCGCGGTCAGGCCCAGACGCTGATTGCTAGCTGGCGCTCCCAGATTCAGGTGTTGGAAGATCAGCCCAAGCTCAACCAGGCTCGTCTGCTGGCCCAGGATGGCAAACTGGATCAGGCGATTGCCTCCGCCAGCGCGATTCAGGCAGGCCGAGCCCTCTACCGCGAAGCCCAAAACGCAATTGCCGACTGGCGGTATCAGCAGGTGGTGAATGCCCAAATCGCCCAGGACCAGCCGATTCTAGACCGGGCTAACGCTCTGGCCAATTCGGGTCAGCTGGCAGCAGCGATTGATACTGCAGGTCGAATTGGGTCGGGCCGCGCCCTCTCTAACCAGGCCCAGTCGGCGATCGATCGCTGGGAGACGCAGCTGAATCCGCCAGCTCCCGAGCCCATCCAGACCGAGCCTTCCCGTTCCGAAGACTACTCACCAGAGCTTCCCCTAGAGACCGAATCGGACTTTTCCTCGCCGCTACCCGAGCCGCCTCTACCCAGAGAAATTCCCTACCCTGCCCCTGGGGCGACCTCTGAAGCCAGCCCAACCCCCAGCCCGCTGACACCGGCCTTCCCCAGTCCTGAGCCCCAGCTGCCCAGGGAGATCCAGACCGTGCCTCCCGCTGCCACCTACGAGCCCTATGTGCCTGCGAGCCCCCAGCCTGCCGCTGCGCCGCTGACACCGCCCCCTTACGAGCCGGTTCCGCCTGCTGATCCGCTGCCGCCAGCCCCCGCTGCTGATCCCCTGCCCCCTAGACCTTAATCGCGCCTGATTGGTCGTGCGGCCTCCCCCGTGCGGGCAGAAAACCCGTGCTCTATACTGGTGACTCATGGGCGAATCTGGAAGATTTCACTTTGAGCTGCGCCTACTTCTGTACTTGTGATCTCCATGAGCCCTTCCCTGCCTCCGGATGCGCTGCTGCGACTGCTTTTGGTTGATGAGGACCCGGTTTTTAGCCTCGGCATGAGCGTCTGGCTCAACCAGACCCGTGATTTCAGCTTGGTGGCCAGGGCAGAGCAAGGCGAGGCGGCCCTTGAGATTCTGGCCAACCAGCCGAGAAGCGGCAGCATCGATCTGGTGCTATTGGATGTGAGTCTGGGACAGGCTGATCCTGGCCAAATTCAGGGGCTCAACCTCTGTCGGCTGCTGCGGGCTCGCTACCCGTCTCTGCCGATTCTGGTGCTCAGCGGTGCTCCAGAGCCGGTTGTATTGGCCGCAGCCCAACAGTCTGGGGCCAACGGCTATTGCGCCAAGACGCTAGAACCAGCTGAGCTAATGGCAATTATGCGACGGGTGGCAGCAAGCCAGCCCTACTGGGAAATGCCAGCAGGTTCGGCTCCAACCCAGGGTTTCGATCCGGCATTGGGTCCGGGCTCAGGTCAGCCAGTGGTTCAGCCCGCCCAATTTTCGCAGCCCAATCAGCAGCCCAATCAGCAGCTAAGCCAACCGGTAGATCCGCTCTGGTCGCCCCGTCCGGGACCATTTGCTTCCCTGCGCCGTAATCTGCGCTACTCGGGCTTGGGCCAAATTGATACCGTGCTGGGGCAGGTCAATACCGAACTGCAAGACCTCGATCTCTCCCTGGTGGATCGGGCCGTGTTAGCGGGTCGTCAGCGTGAGCTGCGGGTTGCCCGTTGGGTAGTGCAGAAGCTGTTGGCAACTCCAGCCCTGGATACCTCCGGGGTTGATCTACCGCGTGCGGCGGCTGGATCGGCTTCTCGACCCTTTGCTATTGGCGGCTCCCAGTTCCCAGCCCAACCCCCGGCTCGCCTCCAGTCGGGACCATCCGCCCCTGCGGCTGCCAATACCTCCCCGTCTGGCTCGGCACCCAATCCCGCTGATTCACCCCGGTCGGCTGCACCTGCGGCAATCACGCTGGCCCCCTCAGACAGTCTGGCTGCGGTCCAGACGGCCCAAACTCTCGCCTTCGATACCCTGCTCGACAAGCTGCAAACCAGCCTAATCAACCAGACCGAACAGCCCTTAGAGATCGACATTCTGCGCGAAGACAAAAAGCGCGAACTGGTCTACCTGGTGGCACGCAAATTTGATGAACTGCTGGACGAGCTGCGGTTTTCTCGGGTGGAACCGGAACAGTTAGCACCGAGGCAGTCGTTGATTTTGCTGGATCTGTGGCAGGCCGTACTGGTAGATTTCTTTGGCCGCTACTACACGGTGCGTCAGGGGAACGAGGACCTGGCCGTGGTGGAAGTGCTGCTGGCAGACAGCGCCATCGTTCAGACCGCCATCCTCGACAAAATTCCAGGGGTAGTCGAGCTATTGCAGCATTTCCTGTTTCAAACGCCCCTGGCCGTAGATGGGGCGGCCTATCCACCCGGCAACCCGGAGTCTTTGCAGCGGGCTGAACTGCTGCTGGAAAACCTGACCCTACAGGTGGCCAACGCGGTGATGCAGCCGCTGCTCAACCACTTCGCCAACCTCGAAACCATCAAACACAGCTTCTACGATCAGCGATTGTTGTCGAGCCGCGATGTTGAACGCTTCCGTAACAACCTGTCCTGGAACTACCGACTCAACCGGCTCTACCGCGAACCCAAGGAAATTTTTGAAAGCCAATATCACCTGCTGACCCTGACCGGACGCAGCATCAAACAGACCCAGATCTACGCCCCTCGCTTCACCGAGCTCGATCGGTTAGCCGGGTTGCCCTATGTTGTAACACTGGCGCTGGAAGCCCGTGATGCCGTAGCACCCAGATTGCGTTCCCTGGTAGCGTTTGTGGGCAATGGGTTTGTCTATGTGCTGACTGAGGTGGTTGGGCGCGGCATCGGTTTGGTTGGCAAGGGCGTCCTGAAGGGACTGGGCAACGTCTGGCAAGAAACCAAATATGGCCGCGACCGCAGCCCCCGCTAGCGAGTTTTGCCGGAAGGCTTGGTGGAATGACAGCCATGCTAGACAATGACAAGAGAGCCACGTGGCAGAGTCGCGTGCAACCGAAACCCGATTGGTGCTGGCAATTGGTGCTAGCAATTCGCTGCTGGCAATTGACTGCTGGCAATCCTGTGTAAAAATCAACTATGAATCTGAAGCTGTTTGGAATTCGCTACCGCTGCCCCGAGAAACCTGCCCCCCTGCGGCAACAGGTGTTAGGTGGCCTGCTCTGTTTCGGTTTGGCTGTGCTGCTGAGTCTGAGCCTGCTCGTGCCTACCGCTTCAGCGAGCCTGACCGATGACCACTACGACGGCAATATTTTCCCGCTCTATGCTGGTAATGGCTCTCTGGTGCCGCCCAAGGTGACGCTGGCCGAGGCCCAACAGCGCCAGCGACCGGCCCTGCTATTTTTCTATGTGGACGACAGCAGCGACTGCAAGGCCTTCGCCTCGGTGATTTCGCGGCTGGATGGTCCCTACGGCTGGGCAGCAGATATCATCCCGGTCAGTGTTGATATGATTCCTGTCAAACCCAGCTATGAGCCAACCGAGCCTGGCTACTACTACAAGGGCTATGTGCCGCAGACCGTGCTGTTAGACAAAACCGGCAAGGTCATTTTTGAGGGCCAGGGTTCTATTGCCTATGAGCAAGTGGATGACATGCTGCGGCAGGTCTTCGATCTGCTGCCCCGTTCCGAATCCGTGGAGCTAAGACGCCGCCAAATCAACGAAGTCAGCACCGAACTGGTTGAAGAACCTAAACCTGCAACCAAGCCCTAAACGCATTTATAGCGCTACGCACTCAGCTTAGGACAGAAGGGGGTATGGGGGCTGCGCCCCCAGCCAGGGGTGGAACCCCTGCACCCCGTCCTAACCAGAAAGACTATGGCTATACGGAGCGGGCGTAAACGGAGCGGGCGTAAACAGACGAAACCCTGAGCAAATTTCAGTAGGAATTACCGTAAATCAATAGGCTCAATCTAATTGCTGAACGGTGAGACGAATTCAGGCAGCGTTACGTTTGGCAGGGTGGGTGATTGAATTGAGGTCTCAGCCTCGGGAGCCGAAACGAAATTTAGGGTTGGGGCTGCCAGCGTCGGGGCCGCTAAATTGGGTGTGTTGAAGGCAGGGCGGTTAAATGTGGGTCCGGCCAGCTGGGGAGCAGCCCCCTGAAACCCAACAAAGGTAGGCGCAGCCAGGGCTGGGGCGTTGAAAGCCGGAGCGGCCAACTGAGGAGCGGCAAATTGAGGAGCCGTGAACTGGGGGCCGCTGAAAGGAGGCGATGTCAACGTTGGTGGGCTGACGGGCTGGGTGCCAAAGGTGAAATCAGGAAAAATGGCTGTTGGCACCTGCGGCGTCACGATGTTGGTCACTTCCGGTACGGCTACCGTGGGAATCGCCGGGGCCAGGGGAATTGGCTGAAACAGCTGGTCTGTATTGACCGTCGGCAGCGTCGGGGACGGCACTTCGGTGGTAGGAATAGTCTGGGCCAGCGTTGGGCTGGACAGCAGTGAAACCCCTGCCATTAAGACGCCAAGCCCCGGCCAGCTGCCTCTTAGCAGAAACAGAGTATGAACCTGGCTGGGTCCGGATTTCCAGTTGAGACGCTGAGACATGGCGCTAACCCAAAAAATTCTCTAGCCGTAATTATATCTGCTACCGCCTGGATTGCAGCGACTTCTGCAGCGCCTGAAGCAGGCGAGACGGCTATATCTGGGGGAGCCAGAGCGCTGTGGGGATTCGCTGTCCACCTCTTGCTGATTGAGTGAACCTAATTGAGTGAACGGCGCAGCTTCTGGACCATCAATTTTCTCCCCGATTTCAGAACAGTCATGAATCAGAGCCGTGAAATCGCCAGAGATATCCTGATTTCTTGACATGTGAAGTCATAGATCAAGAAACAGAATGGCGATTTTCCGAGAACTTGAGCTAGATTAGGACTAAATTGTAAAGTAATGTTTCAAAGATGCGAGTGCGTCATCTCAAGTAGTCTTTCACCTCGAGGCCGCTCCAGAACAATTAAATTTGGGTAATCTAGGAGCGTTCAAGCTATCAAACCCTTTGACAGCAACGTCTGTACGGCATTACCTCAAGCTATTGGACATTGAATCCCCTTCAGCAGAACCGCGTTGAATCATCCGGTTTACAACTAAATCGGTTTGAAAATTAATTTAACTTAACAATTTGGGCACGTTTAGGAAGCAGAGACGGTAAGTACAAATTCTTATTCATTTTGCTCCTGCAATCAAAATTTTGGCTCATTGGCCCAGGTTGCGCCGCTGCTAAGGCAGGCTGAGCCGCTCTAAAACTACATGGGTAGGTCACTATGACTACGCAATTTCCTTGGTTGACCGTTTTGCTGGTACTGCCCCTGGCGGCGGCTGGCCTGATTCCGTTCTTACCCGATAAAACCGGGAAAACCGTGCGCTCCTATGCGCTTGGCGTCGGATTGACCGAGTTTTCCCTGCTGGTTTACAGCTTCTGGAACCACTACGACTTCAACAATCCCGGCTTCCAGCTGGTCGAGTCCTACGCCTGGATTCCTCAAATTGGCCTCAACTGGTCGGTGGGCGTGGATGGTCTGGCGATGCCGCTGGTGCTGCTGGCCGGGTTGGTAACTACCCTGGCGATTCTGGCCGCCTGGAAGATCGAGCACAAGCCGCGCCTGTTCTACTTTTTGATGCTGGTGATGTATAGCGCCCAGATCGGTGTGTTTGTAGCGCAGGATCTGCTGCTGTTCTTCCTGATGTGGGAACTGGAGCTGGTGCCGGTCTATCTGCTGATTGCCACCTGGGGCGGGCAGCGCAAGCTCTATGCGGCGACCAAGTTCATTCTCTATACGGCGATTGCCTCGGTGTTTATCCTGGTCGCCGCCCTGGCTATGGCCTTCTATGGCGATACGGTCACGTTTGACATGCAGGCTCTGGGGCTGAAGCACTACTCCACCGGGTTTGAGCTGGCTATGTATGCCGCCTTCCTGATTGCGTTTGGCGTCAAGCTGCCAATCTTCCCGCTGCACACCTGGCTGCCCGACGCCCACAGCGAAGCGCCAGCGCCTGTTTCGATGATTCTGGCGGGCGTGCTGCTGAAAATGGGGGGCTATGCCCTGATTCGGATCAACATCGAAATGCTGCCCAACGCCCATACCTATTTCGCGCCAGTGCTGGCGGTTCTGGGTGCGGTTGGCATTGTCTACGCCTCTCTAACGGCCCTGGCCCAAACCAACCTGAAGCGGCGGTTGGCCTATTCTTCAATCGCCCATATGGGCTTTGTGCTAATTGGAATTGCCGCCTTTACCGATATCGGTTTGAGCGGTGCGGTCATGCAGATGGTCTCCCATGGCCTGATTGCGGCCAGCCTGTTCTTCCTAGCGGGCCTCACCTACGAACGCACCCACACCCTGAGCATGGACAAAATGGGCGGCATGGCCAAGCAGATGCCGACGGTATTCGCCCTGTTTACGGCTGGTTCCATGGCTTCGCTGGCGCTGCCCGGCATGAGTGGTTTTGTCGGCGAAATTGCCGTATTCTTGGGGTTTGCTACCAGCGATGCCTACAGCACCTCATTCAAGGTCGTGATCACGGTGCTGGCAGCCGTGGGCGTGTTACTCTCGCCGATTTACCTGCTGTCGATGCTGCGCCAGGTTTTCTATGGCCAGGAGAACACCGCTCTGGTCGCAGAACTCAAAGAGCTGGGAGCCAGCCTGACGGACATCAAACCCCGAGAAACCTTTGTCGCCCTCTGCCTGCTGGTGCCGATTATTGGGGTTGGCTTCTATCCCAAGCTGGTGATGCAGACCTACGATGTCAAAACGGTTGAAGTCGCCCAAACTGCGCGTCAGGCGCTGTCCCTGGTGGCCCAACAGCCGCTGCACCTGACCAAACCGGCCCTAACGGCTCCCCTGACGGCTCCTAGTCTGCTGGGGGTTGAAGCTAAGGATCTGGCTGGGCTGCGCTAATCCTGAAGCCGAATAGCCAAACTACAAGCGCCTCGGTGATGCGGGGCGTTTTGCTTTTAAGCCTTCTACGTCTTTTGGGTTAGGACGGAGTGCAGGGGTTCCATAGCTCTACTTAAGTCTGGGCCAGGTTGAGCAGATTCTGTACTCCATCTAGCAGCACCGCTAGTTGATCCGCTCGGTGTTGCCGCCCTTGACCCAGCCTTCGGTACTGCCTACGCGAACTTTTTGCCAGGCTCCATCGGGGCTGTCTTCCAAGACAACAACTTCTCGGTTGTATTCGACACCGCCAACTGTTTCAGCATCGGCGCTCGGCGACTGGCGAATCCTTAGCCCAATTGGCTGCACCACGCGGGCCGCATAGCCCTGGGGCGAAGGGGAAGGGGAAGGGCTGGGAGATGGGACGGGGCTAGCCGCAACTGGAGCAGGACTGGCTGCGGGGTTGGCAGCGGGGCTAGCATTCGCTACGGGGGAAGGGTCGTTGGTAAAGCTAGGGCGAGGCGGCAGGGTGGCGATCCGGCTGAGCAGGTAGCGGGTCAGACCGGCTCCGGCTAAAAACAGCAGGGCAATAGCCAGAATAAAGCCCAAAACAAATTGGGATATTTTAGATACGGTAGACATATCGCCTCTAGAATTGGGACTTCCTATTCTAGAAACAGATTGTAAAAGTAAATCGCCAAAACTGTTAGGGAAACTGTTAGGGAATTTTGCCGCCCAGGCTGGCTTGGCGAGAAGCAAGTCTGACTTTGCCGGTAGCGGCCCATTCCTGCAACAGCTGGATTTGCTCCTGGGCGGTGCGGGCCAGCGGAATGATCTGGCTTGCTGCTTCCAGCACGTCCTGGGTGGTGAAATCGCGGTTCTGGCTAAAGCCGAGGTGCATTGCTTCGATTAAAATCTGCTCGATTTCCGCTCCCGAAAAGTCCGGCGTTTCGTAGGCTAGGCGGTCCAGGTCATAGCTTTGCAGGTTGTGGGGTCTGAGCCGCGACAGATGCACCGCAAAAATCGCCCGCCGTTCTTCCTGGCTGGGCAGCCCCACAAAGAAAATTTCGTCAAACCGCCCTCGCCGCAGCATTTCGGGCGGCAAAGCCTGGATATTGTTGGCCGTCGCTACGACAAACACGGGCGAGGTTTTTTCAGAAAGCCAGGTGATGAAGGTGCCGAATAC
>JBJTUI010000118.1:0-20645 GCA_046080625.1 Elainella sp.
CTTTTTCGAGCTGATAGTCGGCGTTTTGGCGGCGGAGATTGATCGTAGAGTCTGTCGAGTCGCCTGCTTGAACCCGGTTCCAGCCCCGCTCAGCCGCAGGGACGAATGTTCCAAACTTATCATCGAATGATTTCACCATAAATCAACCTTGACCCCGAAATTGATGCTTGATTAGTTGATGTGTTGAGACGAGAGCGATGGCACCGATGCGATGACACTGAGGGAAACACCTGAGAAAATTGCCTGAGAAAACCACAGGGGAAGAGACGCCGAAATTGCGGCAAGATGGCGACATTGAAGTTGAACCTTCAGCCCTATGAAAGCTCAATCCTGATTGGGCGACAGCTCATCTAGGTAGGAACCGCAAGGCTGGAACCGTTGATTCTGGGCGAGGACTACAGCCCGACCGCATTCGACCAATCGCTATTGATTTTTTATGAGCGTGATTTTAACGAGCCAGTTCGGCCCAACTAAGCTGCTCAAGCGCCTGCTAGCAGGTTACTCCTGCTCCAGAGCTGCGATCGCAGCCAATTCAGTATGTTTAATCGTCAATGATCAAACCTGTTTTCTAAAGATGCTGAGTCCATACCCTAAACAGACCGCCCTAAACAGACCGCCGTTTCGAATTGCTCAAAGGCAACTGTAACAGGGGATTCCAGCTGCTACTGGCCGGTCGCCCCAGTGAATCATTGCCCTGGTGCCGAGACATTGATGAGGATCTTAAAAATCTGCCAAACGAGCCTGCTCTGTGTCCGAGCCAACCGCTCGAACCGCTCCACGTGCGTTACAACCCTGATTCTGCACTGAAGTAGACACAATAAAAATAGACCGACAAATGCGTTTCCAGATGTTCCGTAACCTTTTCTTAGGAATGTAGATACAGGCGGCAGGACCGCAGATAACCTGACGGGTTGGGGGAGGTTTGCTGGTCAGAGCAGAACACTGGAAATGGCTCTAGGCGCGAGTTGAACAAGGGATTTTGAGAACAGGCGGCTTGGCAGGGGTAGATGGCGGGGCACCAGGAGAGAATCATCGGATAAACCCGAACAATAACTCGGACAAGAACTGTGGGCAGAATCTGGATCGGCAGAATCCTGATCGGCAGGATCTGGATGAACAGGAGGTCAAGGGGGACTGCAATCACTTCCAGGGATTCAAATCGAGGAATTGTGAATTTTTGACCCTTGTTACAAATTCTGCCGAAGAAATAGCCGCTCCTCCACAGTAAATGCTCTGAACTTCCTTATCATTGCTTTGCCAAACAAGGGCGCTTCAGGTCCGAGAGATCGCGCAGTTGCCGAACGGCCTCTCCGAAAATTCCCCAGGCCAGTTCCCGAGCAGCAGCCGTCAGAGGTCGGGTTCCAAACCCAGTCTGACTGCCCCTAAAGTTTGGCCCAAGGCCGATTCGGGCTTCGAGCCGCCGGACAGAACCGCTAGAATGAAAAAGCCATTAAGTCATGGTTGAACCCCGTAATGTCCGCATTTGCTGGCGAACATCTGCTGTTTACGCCTGCCCAGCCCGTAGCAGAGGCCATTCCAACGATTTTTGCCTTCCCCAACACCTATAGCGTTGGCATTACCAGCCTCGGCTATCAGCTGGTCTGGGCAACCCTGGCCCTGCGGCCTGATTTGCAGGTGAGTCGCCTATTTACCGACGCCCAGGAGCCCCTGCCCGCCAGGCCCGAACTGCTGGGGGTATCCCTCTCCTGGG
Organism: Elainella sp.; assembly: GCA_046080625.1. Lineage (GTDB taxonomy): Bacteria > Cyanobacteriota > Cyanobacteriia > Elainellales > Elainellaceae > Elainella. The sequence continues at coordinate 1,712 of JBJTUI010000118.1, forward strand.
AATTGGACTACGGCAATTTCTTGGGCCTGCTGGAGTCGCTGGGCCTGCCGCTGTGCAGCGCCGACCGGACGGACGATCAGCCGCTGGTGTTTGGCGGTGGGCCGGTGCTGACGGCGAATCCCGAGCCTTTTGCCGATTTCTTTGACCTGGTGCTGTTGGGAGACGGCGAGCAGCTAATCGATGCCCTGATCGATGCCTACCAGGAGGTGCGCTCTGCCGACCGGGCCACCCAGCTACGCCATCTGGCCCAGGTGCCGGGCATCTATGTCCCCAGCCTCTATCACGTCACCTACGAGGCCGTCGATGGCCCGATTGCTACGATTCAGCCGCTGGACGGCGCACCGGCCCAGGTGCAGAAGCAGACCTACCGGGGCAACCGCCTTTCGGCCTCGACGGTGGTGACGGCCAAGGCCGCCTGGGAAAGTATTTACATGGTCGAAGTGGTGCGGAGCTGTCCGGAGATGTGTCGGTTTTGTCTGGCCAGCTACCTGACGCTGCCGTTTCGCACGGCCAGCCTGGGTGAATCCCTGATTCCGGCGATTGAGCGCGGCCTGACCGTGACCAACCGGATCGGGCTGCTGGGCGCTTCGGTGACGCAGCACCCGGAGTTTGACGCCCTGCTGGATCATCTGGATCGGCCCGAATATGACCAAGTGCGGCTGAGTCTGGCCTCGGTGCGCACCAACACGGTGACGCCCAGGCTGGCCCAAACGCTGGTGAAGCACGACAGCCGTTCGATCACAATTGCGGTGGAAAGCGGCAGCGAGCGGCTGCGGCGGGTGATCAACAAGAAGCTGGAGAACGACGAGATTTTGCAGGCAGCGGTCAACGCCAAAGCGGGCGGCCTCAGCGGCCTGAAGCTCTATGGCATGGTGGGCGTTCCCACCGAAACCGAAGCCGATCTGGAGCAAACCGTGGCGATGCTGCAAGCCATCAAGAAAGCGGCTCCGGGGCTGCGGCTGACCTTCGGGTGCAGCACCTTTGTGCCCAAGGCCCATACGCCGTTTCAGTGGTTTGGCGTGAATCCGCAGGCAGAAAAGCGGCTGAAAAACCTGCAAAAACAGCTGGGGCCAAAGGGCATTGAGTTTCGGCCCGAGAGCTACAAAGATTCGCTGATCCAGGCTTTGCTGTCGCGGGGCGACCGGCGGCTGGCTCCTCTATTGGAGCGGGTGCGACACTACGGCGACTCCCTGGGCAGCTTCAGGCGGGCCTTCAAGGAACTGCGCGGCCAGCTCCCGGAACTGGAGTTCTATGCCCAGCGCGACTGGGAGCTTGACCAAATTCTGCCCTGGCAGGTGATCCAAACGGCCCTGCCCCAGGCCACCCTGGTGAAGCATCGGGAAAGCGCTCTGGCCGCATCCCTGCTGGCGGCCCCTGCCGATCCTGAGCTGGCGGCCCTCGATGCCGAAATCACGCACCCCAGGGCGGAAACTCCGGCTCTGCCGCTCTCCTAGAACTGCCCTATTCCCTGAGTCCCTGTCTTCTATCCTGCGATAGAGGGTCAAGGTCCACCCATTGGCAGGATAATAAGCGAAATAGACCTCTGTGCTGGGAAGGGATTTGTCAGGCGGCGGATGCCAGCAGGCTAGCCTCCGCCCTGGGATGCATTGAGCTGCATTCGCAAATCTATCCCAGGTGGAATTAAGCCAAGCTACCCAAAGCTAGTATCTTCTCTAACTACAGCGATCCTTTCTGACGTTGAACGGGGTGCCAGGGCTCCACTCCTGCGTAGGGAACACAGCCTCCTTGCTCTGACTTGTTCTCAACTGAGTTCCTGGCCGATTGCTCAACTGATCCGTGAACGCTGTAGCTCGTCTCTCCTAAACCCTCTATGACGCTTTTGCCGACTGTCAACGTGCTTCTTGTGGATGACCATCCTGAGAACCTGATTGCTTTGGAAGCGATTTTGGGTGAGCTGGGGCAAAACCTGGTCTGTGCTAATTCGGGCGAGGAGGCGCTGCGCTGCCTGCTGCATCAGGACTTTGCGGTGATTTTGCTGGATGTGCAAATGCCGGGTCTAGATGGGTTTGAAACGGCCAGCCTGATTCGCCAGCGCCAGCGGTCCCGCAATACGCCGATCATCTTTTTGACGGCCTTCAGCACCAGCGATGACCTGATGGTGAAGGGCTATTCCCTCGGCGCGGTCGATTATCTGTTCAAACCGCTGAATCCCGCGATCCTGCTCTCTAAAGTCACGGTGTTTGTCGAGCTGTTTCAGAAAACCGCCGAAGTAGAACGCCAGGCCGCCCAGCTCGCCCAGATCAACGCCGAACTCAAACGCAGCGAGGAGCGGTTTCGGCTGTTGAGCCGCTGTTCGCCCGTCGGCATTTTTTTGATGGACACGGCAGGCCGCTATACCTACGCCAACCCCAGCTGTCATACGATCTGCGGGTTTGCGCTTCAGGAAGATTGGCAGACCAACTGGACCCACTGCATTTATGCCCAGGACCGGGAGCAGGTGTTGGCCAATTGGGCCAGCTGTATCCAGCAGGGCCAGTCCTACTCCGGTGAGTTTCGCGTCCAGGTGCCGGATCTGAAGTGGGTGCATGTCCGCAGTTCGCCAATGCGATCGGAACAGGGCGAGCTGTTGGGCCATGTGGGGACGCTGGAAGACATCACCGACCGGCAGCAGGCCGAGGCCACCCAGGCCCAGATGATTCGCGAGCAAACGGCCCGCCAGCAAGCCGAAGCCGCCAACCGCATGAAGGACGAATTTTTAGCGATTGTCTCCCACGAGCTGCGCACCCCGCTCAACTCGATTCTGGGCTGGGCCCAGCTCCTGCTCAACCGCAAGCTAGACGGGGCCACCACCACCCGCGCTCTGGAGACGATCGAGCGCAACGCCCGTTCCCAAACCCAGTTAATCGAAGATATCCTGGATGTATCCCAAATTATTCAGGGTAAATTACGTCTGGCCATGCAGCCCGTCAACATCGCCGCCCTAATTGAATCCGTGATCGACACGGTGCGGCTGTCGGCCAACAGCAAATCTCTACAGATTGAAACTGACTATGCTGCGAAGATCGGCAAAGTTTATGGCGACGCAGAACGCCTGAAGCAGATTATCTGGAATTTGCTGTCGAATTCAATCAAATTCACGCCAGAACAGGGCCGCATTACGATCTGCATCACCCACCTGAGCAAAAATCGCCACGACCAGGTGAAGCATCAACACAAGCTGGGCCTCTCGGTGCTGGCAGAGTCTGACCCTGGCCCTGCGGTACAGCTCAGCGGCGACTACGCCCAGATTCGAATCAGCGATACCGGCATCGGCATTAGCGCCAGCTTCCTGCCCCACGTGTTTGACCGCTTTCGTCAGGCCGACAGCACCACCACCCGGCCCTACGGCGGCCTGGGCCTGGGGTTAGCGATTGTGCATCATCTGGTCGAGCAGCATCGGGGAACGATCTGGGTGGAAAGCGCTGGAGAGGGCCAGGGGACAACCTTTACGGTCAATTTACCCCTGCTGACCCAGCCGGAAACCCAGCTTCCCGACCAAACCGCCGGACAGGCCCAGTCCTTCTCACTCGACCAAATTCAGGTACTGGTAGTAGAAGACCACAGCGACACCCGCGATTTCATCACCATGGTGCTTCAGGAATCGGGGGCAGAAGTCGTAGCTGTAGCCTCGGTGCATGAGGCCGTGCAATACCTGGAACGGGTCACGCCCGATGTGCTGGTCAGCGATATTGGCCTACCCCTGGAAGACGGTTACGCCCTGCTGCGCAAAGTCCGAGACCGAGAGCAGCAAGGCCAGCAGATTCCAGCCATCGCCCTCACCGCCTACGCCCGAGACGAGGACCAGAATCAAGCGCTAGAGGCCGGTTTCCACCAGCATGTCACCAAACCCTTCGCGCCAGAAGAGCTGATTGCGGCAGTGGCGAGCGCGGTGAGGGGGTGAGGTGAGGTGAGGGGATGAGGAGGTGAGGGGATGGGGAGATGGGGGAGATGGGGGAGTTCTAGCCCAGACGGTTTCCTTGATGCTCGAGTCCCGCCCTTCTAGCCTGTTTGTCGCTAAAACCATCAGGCTAGCCCAAAAGATGTCAAACCAAGCCAGCTGCGAGCCCTCCTACCTCTCCACCTCCCCACCTCCCCATCCCCTCACCCTCCCCTACTGCCGCAGCAAACACCTCGCCCGCAGCACGCGAAAGCCGTTGGTTTGCAGGGCAGTGCAGCGGTTGTTAACTGTGGCTAGGGCGGGCACCTGTCTGGCCTGTAGGGCGGTCTTGAGGCTGGCGGTCTGGTCGGGGAACTGGGCAAATATCGCCGTGAGGTAGGCTTTGGGGTCGGCAAAGTCGGGCTGGAAGGAGTCCCGGTCTAGCAGCCAAAAATCGACCCGGTTGTCACGGATGAAGGATTGCACCTGGCTCCAGTCGGGACTGTACTGGGCTTGCAGCAGGTTTAGCAGCCTTTGACTCATGGGCTGGAAATACTGGGGGTGGTAGGGCAGCAAGTAGCCTTCACCGCCCACCAGCAGCGATCGCCGGGAGAAAGTTGGAATCTGGCTGGCCTCCGGGCTGAGCGAGGCAATCACCGTGTCCTTGGGCTGTTGGGCAAAGAATTCGTAGAGGGCGGGCTGTTTGCCGACGAAATAGCCGTTGATCGGGAAGGGTTCGTGGTCGATTTTGAGGCTGTAGGGGTAGAAGACCAGCAGCAGCCCGACCAGGCCAGTAAAGCCCAGCAGCCAGCGGTTGGTTGGGCCGGTTTGGGTCGGGCCGGTTTGAGTCGGGCTGAATGGCGTTGCCCGTTTTGCTGCTAGCCGCTGCTCTAGGACTTGCTCTAGGGCCGTAAATCCCCGCTGCCACAGAATCATCAGGCTAATGCCAGCGGTCAGGGCCAGGAAGATTCGGAAGCTATGCTCCGTGTAACGATTGGGAAGATGTAGCCGGAAAATGAACTGATGGGCCAGGAAAAACAGGATAGCTGAAACTAAAACGCCCTGCCAGAGAATCTCGACGTTAACTCGCTTAGCAATGGTTCGGGAAGAGCGACGGCGCAGCAGCAACGGCAGGCCCGGACCCAGCCAGAGCTGAGGCAATCGCAGCAGGGTGAGCCAGAGCTGGGGCCGATCCTGCTGGTTTTTACCCAGTTCACACCATTCGCTGGGAATCATGCCGCTGCGTTTGCCGCAGAGCCAGAAATCTACCGGGTTTTCGCTAAAAAAGGCGGACCAGCCAGTGGGACTGAAGGCCGGAAGGGTTCGGGCCTGCTCAGCGTCAATCACGGGGCCAAAGGCAGAAGACTTGAGGGCGTAGAGGCCAATCACGACCGCAGCCATGCCCAGTCCTGCCGCGCTCAGCCCCAGGTGCGTCCGATTCCAGCGGGGCTTCCTCCAGCCCAGCTTCCAGTCGATCAGCCGCAGTAGCAAAATTCCGGCAGACAGAAATACAGCCTGGGGATAGAACAGCCCCTCGAGCGCAATTGTGATCACGCAGGCAATCAGCCGTTGCCGCAGCAGCGCATCCAGAAAAGCCAGGAAAATCGGGTAGAAGAACGCGCCGGGCGTCGCCGAGCTGAGGTCATCGCGCATCCAGAGGTTCTGGTTCAGCAGGGTTGAAGCGGCAAATCCGGCTAGGGGCAGGGGCAGCAGCTGCATACCTACCCGAAAGCAGAAGCCCGTAGTTATCAGGCCCAGCAGGGTCGGCAGCAGTTTGTTCAGCGTCACCGGATCGAGGCCCAACAGCGCAAACAGACGGTAAAAGCTGCTGTAGCCCCAGGGCGCGACCGCTTGGAAATAGTCGGCAATCAGATCAGCAGGAAATAGCTCCGGGTCGAGGAAGCGCCGCATCCAGAACACATGCTGACGGGCGTCATCCTGGATCACGTAGGGACTGCGAAACGCCTCCAGAAGGGCGGGCAGACTGTAGAGCAGCGACACCAGCAGACTGAGGCCGAGCCAGAACCTGACGCTGCGGCGAGTTGGCGGGTCAGTCAGGCTTTGGTAGAGGCGAGTTGCAAGCATGGGCTAGGGCTGGGCAGATTTATTCTGGGCAACTTTTAGGGCTGTGAGGTACTGGTTCAGAAACGGCAGGCCACCCAGGGCGGGCAGCAGGTAGCGGGAGGTGCAAAGGACGCCCAGGGCCGCTGCTGTGGCTGCATCGAAATAGGGAGCATAGAAGCCGATCAGGGCGGCGTCGCGGGTGCCAACGCCCGCAAAGGTGAGCGGCATCAACCCGGCCAGAATGGCCAGGGGCGACAGGGCCAGACTGCTCAAAAACGGTGCCCAGGCGTTCAGGGCCAGAATGAACAGCCAGATTTGCAGCAGGTGCAAAAACCAGAGAAAAATTGAGGTGGTCGTTACGGTCAATAGCCGCGTCCGGTCGCGCCAGAAATAGTCATGCATTTCCTGCCAGGCGTAGCTGAGCTGGCCCAGTTTGGCCCGCAGTTTCTTGGGCGCAACCGCCTGCGCTGCCCGAAAACACGATTCGGCAAACCGGGGCGAACCCAGCAGCAGCAGGCCCAGAACCAAACCCGTCACAACTGTGGCCGCCATGCCCCAAAACAGCCAGTCTTTCTGGGGATAGAGCAGCAGCCCAAAGGCGCACCACAGCAGCAGCGACAGCATATCGCAGGCTTTTTCAAACACCACTAGCGACAGGGCCAGCGATCCGCTCAAGTGGCCGCGATCGCGCATGAAGTAGGCCTTGGCAATGTCGCCCATTTTGGACGGCAGCACCATATTCAGGGCGCTAGCCGCCAGAATCAACCGATTAGCCTCACCCAAATCCAGCCGTCCCACTGGGGGCATTAACTGCTGCAACCGCCAGGCCGTCAGCAGCGTAATCGGCACCACCATGGCCAAACTCACCCCCAGCCAGAAGCGATTGCAGGTCTGAAACGCCTGAACCAGGGCGGCAAAATCAATTTTCCAGTAGATCAGGGCCAGAATCAGACCACTGACCAGCAGGGAGAGCAAGCGTTTCATAGGCTGGGCGTCGAGGGCAATTGAATGGCCAAAGCTGGAAGCCGAGCGGTCAAAGCTGAATGACCAAAGCTGAATGACCAAAGCTGAATAGCCGAAGCTGAATGACCAAAGCTGAATGACCAAAGCTGGGCGGTCGAACGGGAGCACTGGGTAATTTTACCCCACGGGCAGCACTGGTTGACCCAAACCTGAACCCCGTCGAAGCTCTCTGAAGTCCGACTGAGGCTCTATTGAGGCATCTGGAACAGGTTGTTCGTCATCTCGCCCGTTTCGCTCAAGCGCAGCATCGCTCTAATTTATGGTCCTGCCGGATAATTTCACCTGCCGAGCAACCCCACCTGCCGGACAATTTCGCTGGACAGCCTTCCTAGATAGGAGCATCGCGCCCCTATAAGCAGTCGGAGCTGGCAACCGAGAATTTACAAAAAGACATGAGAGTGATGTTTAGAGACATTAATCTTCACACTATTTCGATTACTTCTAGCAATTCTAAAGATTTTGTTATGAATTTTGACGTAATCAATTTTATACCGCAATCTGGCTGAATCGCGATCGACTTGATGTATCTAACATGACAATCTACGGCTACAAAATAGTGTGTGATGATTACTGGCTGTTCTAAGCCTGCTGCTTTGAACTCGCTACCCTGAATCCCCCCACAGCTCCGATCTGCAAATTCTGACCTGCAACCCTGACCTGCAACCCTGACCTGCAAACTCTGATATGACGCCTTCTCCCCTTTCTGACGAGTCGGTTTTGCCAGACTTACCTGCTGCGGTGCAGCGCCCGGAACAATTAGCTGTAGGGCAACCTAATACGGCTCAAAACTGGTCGGCAGTCGGGGTGTCGTTGCGCTCTGTCACCAAGAAATACGGCTCGTTCACGGCGGTGGAGAACATTACCCTGGAGATTCCGGCTGGTTCCTATACCTGTCTGCTGGGGCCGAGCGGCTGCGGTAAAACCACCACTCTGCGGATGATTGCGGGCCATGAGGAGATCAGCAGCGGCGACCTGCTGATTGGCGACCGGCGGGTCAACGATCTGCCGCCGACCCAGCGCAACACGGCGATGATGTTTCAAAACTATGCCCTCTTTCCCCACAAAACCGTCTGGGAGAACGTCGAGTTTGGCCTGAAGATGCGCAACTTGCCCAAGGCAGAACGCGCCCTGCGGGTAAACGAAATGCTGGAAATCGTCGGGTTGACCAAATTTGCCGACCGCAAGCCCGCTAAACTCAGCGGCGGCCAACAGCAGCGGGCGGCCTTGGCCCGAGCCCTGGTAACGCGCCCCCAAGTGCTCCTGCTCGACGAACCGCTCAGTGCCCTAGACGAAAATCTGCGCGTCAAAACCCGCAGCGAACTGCGCCGCCTGCAAAAGCAGTTTGGCATGACCTTTGTTCAGGTAACGCATGGTCAGGACGAGGCCTTTGCCCTGTCGGATCAGATCATCGTCATGGACCACGGACGGATCGACCAGATCGGCACCCCCAGCCAGATCTTCCAGTCACCCGCCTCGCGGTTTGTGGCCCGGTTTGTGGGAGACAATAACATCTTCGTCGGCAAGGTCAGCGAAGTTACCTCGGCCCAATCAGGAGGCCAATCAGGGGGGCAATCAGGAGGCCAACCTGCTCTGGTGCGGCTGGAGGTCAACGGCATCGGTTCGATCTGGTGTCGCGGCGAGGATGCCCAGATAGGCATGACGGCAGCCTGCTCGGTGCGCAGCGACAGCATGGCCCTGTTGCCCTATCCGCCCAGCGACGCCAATGGGTCTAACCAGCTGACGGCCCGCGTTGTCGCGGTCGAATTCACGGGCTATGTGACCCGCGTTTCTCTGCTGGCAGAGGCCACTGGGGACGAGATCACCTACAAGGCCCGCAGCGACGATTGGCTAAAGCACCCGGCTGTCGAAGGGCAGCTGGTCAGCTTGGGCTGGTCTAGCCAGGACTGTGTTTTTCTGTCCCACTAGCTGGTCTAACTGGCTGGTCTAACTGGCTGGTCAACTATCCTGTCACTCTAGCTGATCTCGCGAGTATCGTTATTTTATCCCCTTTTGCTTTCGCTTTTTGTAACTTTTCTAGTTTCCGTTCTAATCGCTACTAATATCAACCATGGCTAAACTTTCCCGTCGGCACTTAATTCGCACCGGACTCGCTGCTGGAGCCGCAGTCGCTGTCACTCGCTGTGCCAGCAGCCAAACCAGCACCGCCCCCAGCGGTACACCCAACAATCCGGCGACTGGTCCAGAGGTCAACACCAACCAGGTCAAAGATGTCACCCTGCGAATGATTGGCACGGGCGTCTCCCAAATCAACGAAATTCGTAACAAGGCCCAGGAAGATCTGGGCTTCAAGCTCAGCCCGCGTGCTCTCAGCACCGAGGAAAACAACCAGATCGCCATCACCCAGCCGGGCCAATATGACCTGTTTGACGGCGAATATTTCAGCCTGCCGCTGGTGATTCCTTCGGGCAACCTCCAGGCAATTGATGTCAGCAAGATCAGGGACTACGACAAGATCGTGCCGATCTTCACCGAGAACAAATTTGATGGCGCTAAGGTAGAGCAGGCCCAGGGCACCTATCCCTACAAGGTGATGTACCTGAAAGACCAGGCTTCAAAAGAGTTTGCGGAAGGCCGCACCGGCTGGGCGACGATGATCCCGTTCCAGTACAACGCCGACACCCTGGGCTACCGGCCCGATCTGGTGGGCAGCACCAAGATCACCAGCTGGGCGCAGCTGTTTGACTCCCAGTTCAAGGGCAAGACCTCGATCCTCGACATTCCTTCGATCGGGATCATGGATGCCGCCATGGTGACAGAAGCCGCTGGCCTGATCAAGTTTGGCGACAAGGGCAACATGACCAAAGAAGAGATCGATAAAGTCACCGACATCCTGAAAGAGCAGAAGCGCAACGGCCAGTTCCGTGCCTTCTGGAAAACCTTTGACGAATCGGTCAACCTGATGTCCTCGGGCGAAGTGGTGCTGCAATCGATGTGGTCGCCTGCCGTCACTGCCGTCAAGTCGAAGGGCATCCAGTGCGTCTATGCGCCCCTGAAGGAAGGCTATCGGGCCTGGGGCGGCGGCGTGGGCCTGTCCAAAAACCTCTCGGGCATCCAGCTCGATGCGGCCTACGAATACCTCAACTGGATGCTGGACGGCTGGATGGGAGCCTTTTTGGGCCGCCAGGGCTACTACAGCGCCGTCCCGGAAAACGCCCGCAAGTTCATGAAGCCCGCCGAGTGGGATTTCTGGTACGAAGGCAAACCCGCCGCAGAAGACATGGTTGACCCCTTCGGCAAAACCCTGGAGAAGAAAGGCGCAGTCCGAGACGGCGGCTCTTTCAAGGAACGCATGGGCAACGTGGTGGTCTGGAACTCTACCATGCCGGAACAGGTGTATCTGGTCAAGAAATGGAATGAGTTCATCGCCTCGTAGGTTCTATCTCGTAGGTTTTGCCCCACCAATCTGGCCATGACTAAAACCTGGAAGACCTTTCAGCCCTACGCCCTGGCATTGCCGCAAACGCTGGTGTTCCTGCTGTTTTTGATCCTGCCGATCGCCATGATCGGCCTGGTCAGCTTCTGGCAATTCAACGGCTTTGCCATGGTGCGTGAGTTTACCTTGAGCAACTACACCGACATCTTTACCTCTGAGGTATCCCTGGCTACCTACCTGAACACATTTAAGTATGTGGTTCTGGTCTGGTTTTTCTGTTTGGCGATTGCCTTTCCGGTAGCGTACTTTTTAGCCTTCTATATCCAGAGCCAGAAGCTGCAAATTATTTTGTTTTTGATTTGCACCGTGCCGTTCTGGACTTCGAATATTATTCGGATGATCTCCTGGATTCCGGTCCTGGGGAAAGAAGGTCTGGTGAACAGTCTGCTGCTGAAGCTCAACCTGGTGCAGCAGCCGGTCGAATGGCTGCTCTATTCCGACTTCGCCGTGGTGCTGGGCATGGTGCATCTCTATAGCTTTTTCATGATTGCCCCGATTTTCAACAGCATGATGCGGATCGAGCGCAACCTGATTACGGCAGCGGAAGACCTGGGAGCCTCTGGCTGGCAGATTCTCAGGGAAGTGATCATCCCGCTGACGGCACCGGGAATCGCGATTGGCTCGATTTTTGTCGTCACCCTGGTGATGGGCGAATTTGTCACGGTGCGGCTGATGGGGGGCGGCCAGTCGGCCTCGATCGGCAAGCTGATCCAGACCCAGATCGCCAGCCTGCAATATCCCCTAGCCGCCGCCAACGCCGTGATTCTGCTGATCGTGACGCTGATTCTGGTGGCCGGAATTCTGCGGGTTGTCGATATTCGCAAGGAGCTGTAGAGCCGTGCAAAACCGATCCCTGACGTTTTACCTGCTGGCCGCCTTCTTTGGCCTATTCGTGCTGTTTCTCTACGGCCCAATGATCGCGATCTTCATGCTGTCGCTGCAAGGGCCGGAAGGCAACCTCACCTTTCCGATGCGCGGCTTTAGCTTCTACTGGCTGGGGCAGGTGTTCCAGGAACAGCGGGTCGGCAGCTTTGTCGAGGCGTTCCAGCGGTCGCTGGTGCTGGGGCTGGGAGTGCTGCTGCTGTCGATTGTGGTCAGCGTCATGGCCGGTCTAGCTTTCCGAGCCAGGTTTCGGGGTTCGACCCTGCTGTTCTACCTGACGATCTCCAGCCTAATTGTGCCGAGCGTACTGGTGTCCCTGGGGATTGGCATTACCTTCCAGGTGCTGGGGTTAGAAACCAACTGGTTCTCGTCGGGGCTGGGAGCCCACCTGACCTGGACGGTGCCGTTTGCCTTTTTGATCGTGCTGGGCGTCTTCAATCGGTTTAATCCTTCCTATGAAGAGGCCGCCCGCGACCTGGGAGCCAGCGACCCCAAAACCTTCTGGGAAATTGTCCTGCCGCTGATTTTACCCAGCCTGATCGGCGTCGGCCTGTTGGCCTTCACCCTCTCCTACGACGAATTCACCCGCACTTCGCTGGTGTCGGGCCAGAGCAACACGCTGCCGCTGGAGGTGTTTGGCATGACCACCAACGTCACCTCCCCCGCCCTTTATGCCCTCGGCACCCTGACCACTCTGTTCTCCTTCACGATGATCACGGTTGCCTTCCTGGCCTTCCAGTGGTTCAGCAAACGCCAGGTGCAGTAGCTGACGCCCAGCAGGTGATGCCCAGCAGGTTATGCCCAGCAGGTTATGCCCAGTAGGTGACGCTTACAGTATCGACAATCAGACGCTGCCAACCCATCGGGTCGTCCTCCTGTCTGGGGACGGCGTTTGGCGAGGCGGCGTTTTTTGATCCCCTGGCGTCATATAGTGGAATTGCTGCTGTTTCGGGACCGGCGACGAATTTAGCGTTGGGCCAGACAATTCGGCCCTCTCGACCCGCTCCAGAGCAGTTGCTTTGAAAGCCAGATTTTGAAAGTCACTTTATCGTGAGGGCCACTGTGAAAGCGATTACCTTGCTGGGTTCAACCGGGTCGATTGGCACCCAAACGCTCGATATTGTCTCCCAGTATCCCGACCAGTTTCGGCTGGTGGGTCTGGCGGCCCGCAGCAATGTGGCCCTGCTGGCCAAGCAGGTGCGGCAGTTTCGGCCCGAGATTGTGGCGATTTGCGATACCAGTGCCCTGCCCCAGTTGCGGGAAGCGATCGCCGATCTAGATCCGCAGCCGATTCTGCTGGGCGGCGAGGCGGGCGTGGTGGAAGTGGCGCGATACGGGGATGCTGAAGCTGTCGTGACTGGGATTGTCGGCTGTGCCGGACTGCTGCCCACAATTGCGGCGATCCAGGCCGGAAAAGATATTGCCTTGGCCAACAAGGAAACCCTGATCGCGGGCGGGCCGGTGGTGCTGCCGCTCGTGCAAAAGCACGGAGTCAAGCTGCTGCCTGCCGACTCGGAGCATTCGGCGATTTTCCAGTGTTTGCAGGGCGTGCCCGAGGGTGGTTTGCGGCGCATTCTGCTGACGGCTTCCGGCGGCGCGTTTCGGGATCTGCCGGTCGAGAAGCTGGCCCATGTGAAGGTGGCCGACGCCCTGAAGCACCCCAACTGGTCGATGGGCCAGAAGATCACGATCGACTCGGCGACGCTGATGAACAAGGGGCTGGAGGTGATCGAGGCCCATTATCTGTTTGGAGCCGACTACGACCAGATCGAGATTGTGATCCATCCCCAGAGCATCATTCACTCGCTAATTGAGCTTCAGGACACCTCGGTGCTGGCCCAACTGGGCTGGGCCGACATGCGCCTGCCCTTGCTCTATGCCCTCTCCTACCCAGAACGGATCGCCACCGACTGGGAGAAGCTGGATCTGGTCAAGGCGGGCAGCCTCACCTTCCGCGCACCCGACCACGAGAAATATCCCTGCATGAACCTGGCCTATGCTGCCGGACGGGCCGGGGGCTCCATGCCCGCGGTGCTGAATGCCGCCAACGAGCAGGCCGTCGCCCTATTCCTGGCCGAAAAAATCAGCTTCCTCGACATCCCCCGCCTGATCGAAACCGTCTGCGACCGCCATCAGGCCTACCACCAGACCGCCCCAACCCTGGACGATATCCTGGAGGCCGACCGCTGGGCCAGACAGGAAGTGCTACAGGTCTGTGAGCGGCTGGACAGTGAGCGGCTGGACAGTCCGGTGGGGGTTTAGGTCGGGCCGGTGGTCTATCGGGCCTCAGCGCTTTTCCAGCACCAGGGCCATGTAGCAGGAGACTTCACAGAAGGGCTTATGGGCGTCGCTATATTGGCGCAGAACGGCCCAATCTGCCGCTGAGAAATAGTGCAGCGCTGGGTGAAGCTGGCAGAACTGCTTGAGCTGGGCAGGTTTGAGGCTGGCCTTAACCAGGTTCTGCATCCGTTTGTGGCTCATGTTGGAGACTGGCTTGCTCAAGTCAAGCAGCGCGGCCTGGTGAAACCCAAGCTGGGCGGCGGCATCCTGGTATTCCTGCACCGACCAGCAGTCGTCAAACTGCCAGAGCTGGCGCATCAGTTTGCCCTCGGTCGTTTCCAGCAGATGCCTAGACGCCGCATTCTTCCACATAAAATCTACAATCACAACGCGGCCACCGGGCTTCAGCACCCGCTTCACCTCCTGCAAAAACCGCTGACGGTCAAAGTGAAAGGCGGCTTCTAGACAGTGAATCCGTTCCACAGACTGATCCGGGCAGGGCAGCGCTTCTGCCTGACCAACTTGATACTGCAAATTGCGCGTATAGCCATACTGGGCCTCGGCCAGTTCGATATGCATGGGCACCATATCCAGGCCAATCACGCTAGCCTGGGGGTGCTGCATGGCCAGCAGAAACGAGCTTTTGCCCTTACCGCAGGCCACATCCAACACCTGCTGCTGGGGCTGGACCTGCAGTAGGTTAATCGACCGCTGCACCAAGCGCTCCTGGGCAATATCGGCCCGAAACGGGTAGAGAAACCAGTCCCACGGCTGGCTATATCCTAGATTGAGCAAAGCGCCCCAGCCACAGGCCCGGAGCAGTTGAAAGTAAAGCCCAGAGCCATCATAGGCGCTCTGGACGGGAACACTAGACGATTGGTTTGACATGAGTTCTACTCTTATCAGTGCTTATCGGCGAAGATTTCGGGCAGAGCAACCAAAACGTTAGAATCAGCACAGAACAGCAGGGACAGCTCCAGAGGTGTAACCTCTAGTCCCCCTTTCCGATTCAAGAACAGCAGTCAGAGCAGCGAGAGCGAAACTTGAACGGAACGCATGGACCTCAAAACAGGTTCAATTGCTGTAAATACACAGAACCTATGGATTCGATTGATTCTAAACTATAAGCTAGGCTTAGTCCACTGTTACTATCGCCAACGTTAAATCTAACAATCCAGTGCTTGTTTTCTAAGTTTTTCTAAATAGCACAACAGCTCATCTGATTGAGACTACACAGAATAAATGGAGAGCAGGGGGCTATGCCATCTTGTGGGCACTCCGTCCCCATATCCCTCTTTTTAGGCAGGTTCAGAGAAAATTGGTATAAAACAGCAAGATAGGCGTTTGGTGAAATAGCTTTAACATTACCCGGCCCAGAAATCAAATGAGAATAGCGCCGCTAACATAGCGAGTAACAGAATGCTGATCAGCGACCAGATTCGATCAAATACCGGAGAGCGACCGCAGCAGGCCAGCAGCAGAAACACCGAAGGCACCGTGAGCAGATAGCGCGATAAACTCCAAGTCGTACCGCAGGTGGTTGAAGTTAGAATGATCAGCAGACCGTAGATCGACAGGCCAGGCCAGCGTTTTAGCGTTGCCAAACAAGCGCCCAGCCCCAGCCCCACCGCCGCCAGTTCCACCGCCGAATGGACAGTTGTGGCCGTCCCCTGACCCAGGGCCAGCAGGGCATTGCCCCAAGCCGGTAGGGCCGTCGAGAGGTTCAGCAGTCCGCAGCCAAAAAACTGCCGCTGGACGATCTGAAACGCCTCTCCCCAGAGCGAAAAGCGCCAAATTAGGTGGGCCAGCAGGGGCAGCACCAGCACAAGCCCCGACCTCAGCTGCCGCCCCCCATTCCACCAGGCCCAAACCAGCGGCACGAGCAGAAACAGGCCAACCGCTCTTGTCAGGGTAGCCAGGGTAGCCAACAGCGCCGCCCCACCCCACTGCCGCCGCTCCGCCAGGGCCAAACAGCCAAACGACAGGGCCAGAAACAGTCCTTCGGTGTAGACCTGGGCCAGAAAAAACCCGGTTGGGAAACTCAAGAGATAGGCCGCCGCCCGCAGCTGGTCGTCTTGACTCCAGCCCTGAGACTGCATCCAGTCCGAGAGGGCCAGCAGAGCGACCAGGGTGCCACAGGCCGAGATCAGCGCTCCGGCTAGAGTTGCGGCAGCCAGGGGCGGCAGACCCACGGCAGTCAGGGGCAGGGCCACTCCCCGGATCAGCAGCGGGTAGACCGGGAAGAAAGCGTAGTTGAGCGACAGGGGCCGATTTAGGGGCGCGGCAGCCGTGGGCAGGGCAGGCGCAGTGCGGATTTGGGGATCGTCATAGCCCTGTAGAGCAATCGACAGGTAAAACTCGGAGTCCCAGCCCGTCTGGGCGGCCATAAACGGCGATTCCAGGTAGGGATGGCGCGTCGAACCGTCCGTGCGGGCCGCTGTCCAGAACAACACCCGGTCGGGCCGCTGGATCTGGTAGCGGGTAGTCACCGCCGCCTGATAGCCCCAGATTACCAGCAGCCAAAGCAACCAGAGCCAGACCAGCCTCGGCCCCAAGCAACCCAATTTAGCACTGCTCACGATCCCTGAGAGGGAGTAGCAGGGTCAGCCGCACCGGTAGCCGCATTAGTAGCCGCACCAGTAGACGCATTAGGGGATGCACCAGTAGGCGTATCAGTGGATGTACTGGTGGACGCACTGGTAGGCGCATTGGCACCATCGGCAGCCTTGGCTTCCTGTTTAGCGTCGGCCAATCGGTCGCTGGAAAACTGGTTGGGCAGGTCTTCCGGCAGCAGGGTGGTCAACACCTCGTCGGTGAACTCCGACAGCACCGCCAGTCGGTTAGCCTGCCGCTCAATGCTTTTCTCAAACAGGTTGCGGACAATGCGGGCGTTGCCAAAGGTGCGGTCGCGGGCTTCGTAGAGGCCGTCAAACAGCCGCCGCAGTTTGGTTCGGGTAGCGTCGGTTAATTTGAAATGACTCTTCTCACAGAACTTTTCAAAAATCTCCAGCAGTTCTTCGGGCGTGTAGTCGTTGAAGTAAAAATAGCGGTTAAAGCGGGATTTCAATCCGGGGTTAGATTCAATAAACTGGGACATCTCATCGGTGTATCCGGCCACGATCACCACCAGCCGGTCGCGGTAGTCCTCCATACGTTTCAGCAGCACATCGATTGCCTCCTGGCCAAAATCCCGGCCCGTATCGCCCGGCACCAGCGCATAGGCTTCGTCAATGAACAGCACCCCATCCAGGGCAGAATTCACCAGGTCATCTACCTTCTTGGCCGTCTGACCCACATAGCCCGCCACCATCCCGGCCCGGTCGGTTTCCACCAGATGTCCCTTCTTCAGAAAACCCAGCCCCTGAAAGATCCGGCTGACCAACCGGGCAATCGTGGTTTTACCGGTTCCGGGCGGGCCGCAAAACACTGAATGCAGCGACACAGAAGTGGTAGCGAGGCCGCGCTCTTGGCGGATTTTCTGCACCTTCAGGAAGTTGGCCAGGGTCTTGACCTCTTCCTTGATATTCTCCATCCCAACCAGATCGTTCAGTTCCGCCATCGCCTGATCGAGAATCTGGGCCAGCTCCTCGGGGGTTTTATCGGCCTCTGGCACATCGGCTGAAGTTTGGGCCGCATCTGGGGTAGCTGGAGCGGCTGGGGCAGAACTGGTAGAGCCAGAATTTTCAACAGAATTTTCAGCATTTCCAGAAGCGCCAGCCCTAATCGGCTGCACCCTGGCCAATCCATCCCGGTAGCTGTTCAAACGCGGATAGCTGTGCAGCAGCTGCCAGACCTGAGACAGCGCCTCCATTTCCTGCATCGTGATCGCCCCATCCGACTTCACTACTGCCTGGGCAAATTTATAGATGGCGTTCACCGTACTGTTCAAATAGCTGTTGGCCGTCTCTTCATCCAGCCGATTCAACACCGCAGGCAGCAGCAGCGCCTCGCCCCCCGACTGACCCGCCTCGGCCTGGGTCTTGGTCACATCCAGCAGAATTTGTAGGGCGATTTTCTGATACTTGAGCCGATCCGCCTCCGAAAAATCCCAGCGCTTATACACCGCGTCCAGCTTCTCCTGATCCTGCTTGACCAGAGCATAGACCGTCAGGTAGGCCAGCAGCTCATTCGCCGTGATCTCGCCGTTGCTGCGTCCGCAGATCCGCACAATCTTGGCCAGATCGATCAAAATCAAGTCGGCAAATTTGCCATCCAGGCCCAGCAGCGGCTGCAGCACCTGATATAGCGTTTCAGCTTCCTGACGAACCAAGCGGGCATTGATCAGCTGGGTGAAGTTCACGGGTACTCCTGCTGGGGGTGGGAGAGGGGGGGAGGTGAGGGGATGGGGGGAGGTGGGGAGAGCAGAACTGTTTTGAATAGGGGTATGGGCTCGTCTCTCCGATCTGCTCAGGTCTGCTCAGGCGATTCTGCCTAATTCAAAGCTTCACAGGCCCGCTGCGCATCTTGAGAAACCGCACGAACAGGGCACAGAGGGGAGAACCACCCCCCATCTCCCCATCCCCTCATCTCCCCACCTCCCCCACCTGCTCCGTCTTACCGCGCACGGGCGGCAGTTGTTCCACCAAGCCCATATCAAAAGCGACAGTGGGCAGGTCGCCTGCGATGTATTTGCCCGGTTCGAATACGCGCCCCGGCGTGAAGCAAGTCTGCCGCAGCACAACCACTTCGGTGGGCAAAAATGCCTGGCGATATTGACGATATTCGATGCCCATTGCTTTCACTCCTGGGGTGGCTGGGTGCTGCGCTCGGTGGTTGGGGGTCAGGTTTGAGCTGGCGAGAGCTGGTCCTGAATGGCTGCCACGCGGGACTCGTAGTCGGTTTCGGTCAAAACCGGTTTGGTCAGGGTTGGACTGAGCCAAGCGGGCAAGGGTGGCTTCTGAGCAATGCTCGGGGCAATGCTCGGGGGATCGAGCTGGAGATCGATCTAGGACTTGCAGCCGCCATATTCTAAACGATAGGGAATTGCGCCAGGTTCGGCAAGCCGATACACCCGCAGCAGCAGCAGCGTCAGGGGCAGTTTGGGCCGCCACTTCAGACGCTCGGTGACAAAGGCTGGCGTCCAGATGTGGTAGGGCAGAAGTGACTCCACCGCCGACTCGAAGTTGACTTCCCAGCAGTGGGTGACTGTGGCCCAGGCTGAAATTGGTACGGTTTGCGGATGCCAACCCGGAGCAACGGGCGTCACCCGACCCGCGTAATCTTGCTTCAGCAGATGGGGCTTTTGGTGCTCGTAGGTGGGATAGAGCCAAAACTGGGACTGGGCCACAGCAAAGGTCTGCTCGCGAATCCCGCCCTTGCGCAGCAGCAAAATCGTCTCGCCCTCGCTCAGGGCT
>JBJTUI010000119.1:0-3265 GCA_046080625.1 Elainella sp.
CTGGGGCAGAAAATCACCCGGTTTGTAATCAAAGTGATTACAGAGATTTGTAATCAAAATTTGCTGAACCCGGAATTTATCAGGCTTTTAGCCAGCATTTGGGGGGCAGGGTCTAGAAAGTTTTGGGATGCCCCTCTCGAAGGCGTGGGGGACGGGATCTAGAAAGTTTGCGACGGGGGTCTAGAGGCTAATCTGGGGCAAACGGGTGATCGGTCTAGAGCAATTGGGGGTGGGGGACTAGAGGAGAACGGGGAGAAGATTGGCGGGGGGTGGCTTGCCCTGAAGATAAACGGGGGGTGGGGTTTAGAAGAATTTGTAATCAGACCTGGAAGTTTGGGGGGGAGGGTCTAGGGGTAATTACAACCAGCAGCGCCGTATTCGTCTGGGTTTTCGGCTGCTGGCCTGAGCAATCGGCGGCGAAGGCCTGTAATCACTTGGGTTGAGCAGGGCCATTGGTCTATCGCGACTGAGCCGGATGGCCCAATTAGAAAGGGTGACTGGGCAGTTCAAGGGCTGGCCGATTACAAATCTGTCTAGACCCCAGCCCCAAAAATTTGATTACAGCCAGGGGCTCTAGATCCTTGCCCCAAATTCAGCTAAAGCCGAAGCGACCCAAAAGCCTGTAAGCCTTTTGTAATCAGCGATTCAGGATTTAACCAAGACGATTTCACATGACAGACTTGTAATCAATTTCTGTAATCACCCAACGGTGGAGGCGCTGCCAGGCCAAAAAACAAGGGCTGATTACAACTAGCGTAATCAGCCCTGTAATCAGCTGCAATGCTTTGTCTGCCCTGCGGTTGGGGGAGTTTCGAGGCTGCCCCACGCTACGACCCTATCGCTGTGGCGTACCCTTGATTCGCGATCAGCAGGTCATCAATAGGCGACCAACAGGCGATCGCAACAGCGCGGCACCTGCTGTATCAGATCAGCGACCAGCGGCCAGCGCGGCCTGGTAGATCTTTTCGTTGGCTGCTGCGGACTGGAATAGATCGACGATTGGGTGAGGATAATCTACGCCCAACCGCACCTGATACTGTTTTTGTTCGGCGGGTGATAATGTCCAGGGCTCTTGTACTTTGTTCGGCGGAAGCTGTGCCAGTTCAGGCAACCAGTGTTTCACATAGCGGCCTTTCGGATCGTAATCTTTGGCCTGTTTGGTGATATTGAAAAACCGAAACCCGCGAGCGTCGTTACCAATACCAGCGCTGTAGTTCCAGTTACCCCAGTTGCTGCATACATCGTAATCAATCAGCAGCGACTCGAACCATTCTGCGCCCATACGCCAATCGATTCCCAAATTCTTGGTCAAAAAGCTAGCGGCGTTTTGTCGCCCTCGATTGGACATAAATCCAGTTGTGGCCAGCTCTCGCATGTTTGCATCCACCAGAGGATAGCCGGTCTGGCCCTGCTGCCAGCGTTCAAACCGGGGCCAGTCCTGTTTCCAGGCGATGGGCAGCCGCTGTATACCGCCGACCGCGAAGATCCGGTTGCCATATTTGGCGCAGATAAACCGAAAATAGTCGCGCCACAGCAGCTCAAAAATCAGCCAATAGGTCGATTCATTAGCGACCCGTTGGCTCTCGTAGGCCATGACCTGCTCGTAGATATAGCGCGGTGATAGGCAACCTGCCGCTAACCAGGCCGAGAATTTGGAAGAATAGTCTGCTCCCAGCAGGCCGTTACGGGTTTGCTTGTACTGTTTGAGATGGTCCTGCTGCCAGAAGTAGTGGGCTAATCGCGCCTGACCCGTCCGTTCGCCGCCCTGATGTTGCAGCGCGGTTCTTGAATCAGAGCGAGGTGGCGTCAAACCCAGCACCTCCAGGCTGGGTAGCTCTCCGGGCTCGACTGGCGGTAGGGCCGACAGCTGCTGGGGGGGAGGAAACATCGGCCTGATCTGCGCTCGCTTTTCAACCTGCTTCCGGAAGCTGGTGAACAGGTCAGGAATATTGTTTAGGTCAAAGGGGAGATCATCGGGATGGTAGAGTGTCTGTCCCCAGAAATCAATCCATTGGGTTTGCGTCAGGCTACGTTCGGCTAGAGCTTGCTGGATGCCCCTGTCTACGGCCTGTTCTTCGGCAGTAATTTCGCGATGGGAGTGGATTGCCGAAATTTGCAGTTGGGCAACTAAATCTGGCAAAATCTGCTCGGGCAGCCCGACTCGGATGATTAAATCGCTGCCCAACTCTCGCAGCGACTGGCGCAGTTCAGCCACGCTTTCCTGGAGAAACTGGGCCCGAAACGCCCCGGTTTTGGGAAAGCCAAACGAGGTCTGGCCAAACTGACGCGGATCAAAACAATAGACGGGAATGACAGTAGCATTTTGCTGTAGCGCTCGATGCAGCGGTTCGTGATCGTGCAGGCGCAAATCGGTGCGATACCAGACTAGAATACGAGGTTCCACAATAATTTGGGGTAGGGTGACTTCTAAAGGACAGGCGATCAGCAGACCAGCTAGATTCGGGGACGCGATTGGCAGCGCAAATTCCTTGACGCGGAACTCCTGTAGGTGAATGGCTCCAGATCAGAGCGCTGTTTCCTATAGCAATATCACTCAGGATAGGGAAATCTCAACCCGATCAGGCCGAGCGATTGGACATTTATCTTGATAAATTCCCTAATTTGGCTGAGGTGAAATTGCTGTTGATCAGCTAATCGCAATTAGCTAGGCGTGATGGCCTAGATTGTATGGGCTAGGTGAATGGTTAGGTGCAATAGGCCCAGTGCATGAGCTGGGTGTCATGAGCTGGGTGTCATGGGCTAATCAGGCGCAGGAGTGAGTAGATGAGGGGGCGAGGTCATCGCTCACAAGCCGAGCGCTATTCAGCCTATAGCTGAATAGAAGCTGAATAGAAGCTGAACAGAAGCTGGACGGAGTAACCCTTGCTTGCCTCTATTATTTTAATTACTTTGCCCGCTCAAAGGGCTGGTTTCGAGACGTTTTGGCAGAATCGGTCAAGTAAATAACAAAAATAAGTTGTTCGAGCTGGGTTAAATGATGGATTACCGGGCCGAATGGGCTGAATCAGAACTCTGGTAGAAAGACGTAATGGCAGAGGGGATTGAGCCGGGAAATAGGGGCAAAATTGTAGCAAGCTACTCGGTTAGAAGCTGGCCTGACGGTATATAGCAGTCGAGGGGTTGGTTAGGACAATTGCTTGAAGGCATTATCGACCGCATCCCACAAGTTGTCGAACTGATTTATCGTCTTGCGAAGATAATGCTTGAGACGTGCCCAAAACTTCTCAATCTTGTTCAAGTCCGG
>JBJTUI010000120.1:0-4662 GCA_046080625.1 Elainella sp.
GGCTGCCATCGGCCCTGGTATCGGTCAAGGGAATGCATCCGGTTCAGCCGTAGAAGGGATTGCTCGCCAGCCCGAAGCAGAAGGCAAAATCCGCGGTACCCTGCTGCTCACCCTGGCCTTCATGGAATCCCTCACCATCTACGGTCTGGTGATCGCGCTGGTGCTGCTGTTTGCCAACCCCTTCGCCTAGGCTTGCGCAGTAGTTTCAGGTTGAGCCTTGTCCAGGGCCAGATTTAGACTTGTAGCGGCTTGATGTAGGGGTGTGGTACCTCGCCGCATCTCTACAGGCTCCAGCTCTACAAAACTCGCTCTGGACAACCTTTTCCCGAGCTGCGCAATTTTAACTGCCTGAGCCAACTGCCTGATTCCGATTGTCTAGCTGATGCTCTCTGGGTTTGTATGGTCTTAAACCAGCCTCCGGGAGCAATGCAGACAGCGATTCCTGAGAAAATTGATTTTTGAAGGCAAGATTTCTGGCCCCGTGCCGGAAGCAGCTATTTCTGAAGACAGTGAGGTATTGGATGATGTCCGCAACAGGTGCGGCAACGCAGAATAGGGCAAGAAATGGGGCGAGCGCCAAGGGGGAAGCCGATGTTTGATTTTGATGCCACATTGCCCCTGATGGCCCTACAGTTTATTTTGCTGATGGTGGCGCTGAACGCCGTCTTCTACAAGCCCTTGATGAAAGCCATTGATGACCGTGAAGACTACATTCGCGGCAATCAGGTCGGGGCACGCGAGCGGTTGGAAAAAGCCCAGAATCTGGCCAAACAGTACGAACAGGAGCTGAACGAAGCGCGTCGTCAGTCCCAGACGATTCTGGCCGAAGCCGAAGCCGACGCCCAGAAGATCGCGGCTCAGCAGGTAGCCGAGGCCCAGCAGGAGGCCCAGGTGCAGCGCGAGCAGGTGCAGCGCGAACTAGACGAGCAAAAACAGCAGGCGATGCAGGCTTTGGAACAGCAGGTCGAAACCCTGAGTCGACAGATTCTGCAAAAGGTCTTGGGGTAGGGCAACAGGCGAGTCCAGGTGAGTCTTTAGATGGTTAGATGAAAGTTATGGAATCCCTCATATTATTAACGGCGGAAGCGGCAGAGGAAGGGTTTGGGCTCAACCTCAACATCCTGCAAACCAACCTGATCAACCTGGCGGTTGTGGTTAGTGTGGTGGTTTACTTTGGGCGCAACATTCTGGGTAAGACCTTGCAGGAACGGCGGTCGTCGATCGAAGCGACGATTCAGGAGGCTGAACAGAAACAAAAACAGGCTGCTGCCGGGTTAGCCGAACAGCAGCAGAAGCTGGCCCAGGCCCAGGCCGAAGCCCAGCGGATTAAGGCCGACGCCGAAGAGCGCGCCAAGGCAGCCAAAGCGGCAATCCTGGCCCAGGCCGCTGAAGACATCGAGCGGATGAAGGCTTCAGCCGCCCAGGATTTGAACACCCAGCAGGAGCGGATTTTGAACGAACTGCGGCAGCGGGTGGCGACCCTGGCCGTACAGCAGGCCGAAGCCCAGATGCGGTCTGAGCTGGGTTCTGACCGGCAGAGCCAGCTGATCGACCGCAGTATTGCCCTGATTGGAGGTGCCTGATGAATACCCTCACCGTAACCGAAGTTGCTGAGCCCTACGCCCAGGCGCTGATGTCCCTGGCCCAGTCGAGCAATCTGACTGATCAGATCGGTGAAGACACCCGCTCGCTGCTGGCTCTGTTAGACGAGTCGGAAGACTTCCGGCTGCTGATCACCAGCCCGCTGATCGAAGCCAGCAAAAAGAAAGCTGTGATCGGCCAGATTGTGCGCGACCAGGTGCAGCCCTACACGCTCAGCTTCCTGATGCTGCTGATCGACCGGGGCCGGATTCTGGTGCTGCCGGAAGTCTGTAAGCAGTATCAGACCCTGCTGCGCCAGATCAAGCAGGCCGTGTTGGCCGAAGTCACCTCTGCCGTGGAGCTGAGCGACGAGCAGAAAGAAGCGATTCGCCAGAAGGTGAAATCTACTACCCAGGCCGCCGAAGTCGAGCTCGAAACGCGGGTAGACCCGGAGCTATTGGGCGGCGTGATTATCAAAGTGGGGTCCCAGGTGTTTGACGCTAGCCTGCGGGGGCAGCTCCGCAAAATTGGCCTCCGGCTGGGTGCGGCCTAGTCCCGGTTTAATCCCCTTTTCGCAATCCTAAACCAACCCTTACGACGAGCATTTAGCGAGGATCTATGGCAATTAGCATCAGACCAGATGAAGTCAGCAGCATTATTCGGCAGCAAATTGAGCAATATGACCAGGAGGTCAAGGCCTCTAACGTCGGCACCGTGCTGCAAGTCGGCGACGGGATTGCCCGGATCTACGGTCTAGAGCAGGTGATGGCGGGCGAACTGCTGGAATTTGCTGATGGCACCGTGGGTATCGCCCAAAACCTGGAAGAAGATAACGTCGGCGCGGTATTGATGGGCGACGGCGTCAACATTCAGGAAGGCAGCTCGGTTTCAGCCACAGGCAAAATTGCCTCGATTCCCGTGGGCGAAGCTCTGATTGGCCGGGTGGTAGACGCCCTGGCCCGCCCAATCGATGGCAAAGGCGATATCGCCACCACCGAAACCCGCCTGATTGAGTCGATGGCTCCTGGCATCGTCGAGCGGAAATCGGTGTATGAGCCGATGCAGACCGGCATCACCGCCATCGACGCCATGATTCCAATTGGCCGGGGCCAGCGTGAGCTGATCATCGGCGACCGTCAGACCGGCAAAACCACGATTGCGCTCGACACGATCCTCAACCAGAAAGGGGGCGACGTGATCTGCGTCTACGTGGCCGTGGGCCAGAAAGCCTCGACCGTGGCCCAGGTGGTAAACGTGCTGCAAGAGCGGGGCGCGCTCGACTACACGATTGTTGTGGCCGCCAACGCCAGCGACCCGGCAGCTCTACAATTCCTGGCTCCCTACACGGGCGCATCGATTGCCGAATACTTCATGTACAAAGGCAAGCACACGCTGGTGATCTACGATGACCTGTCGAAGCAAGCCCAGGCCTACCGCCAGATCTCGCTGCTGCTGCGGCGTCCGCCCGGACGGGAAGCCTACCCCGGCGACGTGTTCTACCTGCACTCGCGCCTGCTGGAGCGGGCCGCTAAACTCAGCCCCGAACTGGGCGAAGGCAGCATGACCGCCCTGCCGATCGTGGAAACCCAGGCGGGTGACGTCTCGGCCTACATTCCCACCAACGTGATTTCGATTACCGACGGCCAGATCTTCCTGTCCTCCAACCTGTTCTACTCCGGCCAGCGTCCGGCGGTGAACCCAGGGATCTCGGTGTCGCGAGTTGGTTCCGCTGCCCAGACCAAGGCGATGAAGAAAGTGGCCGGGAAGGTGAAGCTGGAGCTAGCCCAGTTCGACGAGCTGCAAGCCTTTGCCCAGTTTGCCTCCGACCTGGATCAGGCCACCCGTAACCAGCTGGCTCGCGGCCAGCGCCTGCGCGAAATTCTGAAGCAGCCCCAATATTCACCGCTGTCGGTGTCGGAGCAGGTGGCGATCATCTACTCCGGGATCAACGGCTACCTGGATGACATCCCGGTCGAGAAAATCACCAGCTTCTCAAAAGGGCTGCGCGATTACCTCAAAACCAGCAAATACACCGAGATTGTTGGCGGTCAGAAAGTGCTGAGCGACGAAGCTGAGGCGGCGCTGAAAGAGGCGATCACCGAGTTCAAGAAGACCTTCGCGGCCTAGACCTACAGGCAAGCCAATTCCCCTAGCCTCCTGCAAAAGAAACTCAAACGCTGTTTGAAGTTCCCCTTTTGCAGGGGGATTTAGGGGGATCGATTACCCTCATGCGGAACTGAGACCATGCCTAACCTCAAAGAGATTCGCGACCGGATCGATTCGGTCAAAAACACACGCAAAATCACCGAAGCCATGCGTCTGGTGGCTGCTGCTAAGGTGCGCCGTGCCCAAGAGCAGGTAACCGCTACTCGCCCCTTTGCCGACCGTTTGGCCCAGGTGCTCTACGGGCTGCAATCTCGCCTGCGCTTCTCGGATGCCAACCTGCCCCTGCTGCGCAAGCGGGCGCTCAAGTCTGTCGCGCTGCTGGTCGTGACGGGCGATCGGGGGCTCTGCGGCGGCTACAATGCCAACGTGATTCGTCGGGCCGAGCGCCGGATTCAAGAACTCAAAGCCGAAGGCGTCAGCTACCAGATGGTGCTGGTGGGCCGCAAGGCGATTCAGTATTTCCAACGTCGCGACCAGCCGATTGCAGCCACGTTCTCTAGCCTAGAGCAAATCCCAACGGCCTCCGAGGCCAGCAACATTGCTGACGAACTGCTGTCGCTGTTCCTGTCAGAGGAGGTTGACCGGGTAGAGCTGATCTACACCAAGTTTGTCTCGCTGGTCAGCTCGCGTCCGGTGGTGCAGACCCTGCTGCCGCTAGATCCAGAGGAGTTTGTCGATCAGGACGACGAGATTTTCCGACTCACCAGCCGTGGCGGAGTTCTGGCCGTAGAGCGCCAGCAGGTGGACGTCCCGGCGGCTGCCCCGCTGCCTGCTGACATGATTTTTGAGCAAGACCCGGTGCAGATCCTCGACGCTCTGCTGCCGCTCTACCTCAACAACCAGCTGCTGCGCGCCCTGCAAGAATCGGCTGCCAGCGAACTCGCGGCCCGGATGACGGCCATGAGCAACGCCAGC
>JBJTUI010000121.1:0-5051 GCA_046080625.1 Elainella sp.
TTCCTGTGTAGTTCTGGCCGTTGCTGGGGCCACCCACAATTCGGTTCGAGGTGTTGACGTAAATGGTGGCCGGTTTGCCATTCACCGTAGGCACCGGGTTGGGTGTACCAACCAGCGCCCGTAAAGCCGCGTCGGCCTGGATCAGTCCAAATCCGGTGCCGAAGTCATAGCCGGTATCGAACCCTGCTGTAGCCGGATCGTCCATATCGATCGCGGTGGTTTGCAGCGCTTGATAGATGGCACTGGGACTCGTACCGGGAGCGGCATTCAGCATCAGGGCCGCCACAGCAGCAGCATGGGGAGCCGCCGCAGAGGTACCAAAGAAGTTGGGGAAGCCGTCGCCGTCGCTATCTTGGCCAAAGAAGGTGGTGTTGGTGCCGTCGGGAGCCACAATATTGGGCCGGTTGCGGATTTGGGATGTGGGTGCGCCCGTGGTGGTAAACAAAATTTCAGTAGGGCCAGCCGAAGAGAACGGTTCGATGCGGGGTGGATTAATGCCAAAAGCGGGCGTATCCCGATAGTAGGCAGCGCCCACGGCTGAGGCTCCGGCAGCGTTAGCATGGCCATACACCGTGCCGCTGTTGGTATTGAACTCGTTGACGGTTTCGGAACCGAACGAGACATATTTAATCCGAGCAGGCGCAGACCCCGAACGACGGGCGATCACCAGGTTGAACTGGTTGGTGCCAAAGGTACCGTTGTTGCGGAAGCTGAGAATCTCAACCGGATCACCGCCAATGTTGTTGTCGGTAGAGCTGGCTAGAATATTTCCAGCATTATTGATCAAATAAATGTCTAGATCGGTCTGGGCTCCACTGCCGCCACTCACAGACCGAAACGGCGAACTCCACTGGAACGAGAGCAGCACTTCCTGCCCAACCGGGACAGTAATACTCTGGCGTGTATCGACCCCAGACCCCGGATCAAAATCGTGGAACTCGCCGAAGCCCGTCTGGGTCTGGCCGCTATTGCGGAAGGCAGCCTCGTAGGAGCGGCGGCCATCGTTACCCGCAGAGGAAAAGTAGGGAATGCCTCGCGCCACCACCTGATCCACAGCCTGGGCGATGATCCCATCCTGGAACATGGGTTCCGCGAAATAGATGATGTCATCGACAATCACATTGGCCCCTGCATTGGCCAGATCGATAATTCCCTGGGCGAAATCGGCCTGGCCCAAAAAGGCCGTGTGGAACGCCAGTCTCGCACCCGGCGCTACATCGTGGATCAGCTGCATCATGGCCCGGCCTTCGTCAATTCCGCCACTGCCCAAATCCGAGAGGACCAGCACCGGGTTGCTGTTGTTGGGGTTGCCAGTCCCAGGTAAATCGCGGCTGGCGACATCGTTGGCCGCACCGCCCAGGTTGTTGTAGCTGTCCGACAGAACGCCGACGGTAACTCCGGTGCCGTCCACGTTGAAGGTGCTGCGGGCAATGTCAGCCCGCATGGACGGTACAGCCTGGCTGGTAGTGCGACCAACGCTGGTGATCGGTCTGTAAACGGGGCGAACGAAGCTGAGGCTCTGGAGCTGGGCGGCCTGGTTGATAGCGCTGATAGGCAGCAGCCCCGAAACCTGGTTGCCGAAAGCAGTACCCCTCAGCATCCCCAGCCGTTCCAGGTCGGTTTTGAGGGCAGCAGCACTGCCGGTAGCGGCAGCTTCAACTACCACATAGCCACCAAAAATTTGCAGCAGACTGTTGTTCTTGAACAGGTCGGGAGTGGTGCTGGGCTGCGATAGAGCCGCCAGAGCACTGCCGATTTTTTGCAGGATTGGATCGGCCTTGAGAGCGGCCAGGAAAGCGCTAATTTGCTGATCGATTTTAATCAACTCATCTCTAACCGGATTAGTCTGGGCAGCAATCAAGTTCAGTAACGATAAATTGAGCTGGCCAGAATTAGGCAGGGGCATAAATTTTTCCTTTTTTAGAACACACAATTGGGTTGTATAGACAGCAGAAATCGCCGCTGCTCATGCATTAACTAAAGTTCCGCATTTCTTAAGAACAGCGGTACTGAGATGCTCAAAACCTGATTCAAATTGAGCAAATATAATCCAATATCGATGTTCACTCAGACATCACAGTTGGCTTATCGTTTGCTGTTAATCACTGATCAACCAATGCTTTCATGCATAGATTAATCCAATGCTCCGCAAGAGAACGAAGGCGTCGAGTCTATGCTGTTTTGCATAAGACTTGCCTCATGTATGTCTGGGATATCCTAGGTTTATCGGGTTGGGCTACCTGAAAGGTAATACTGCCTTTCTCAGGCTAATTTCAGGCTAACTTCAGGCCGATCAGGTCCGTGAGGGGCACAGGCGTAAAACCCCCATGGGAGGCGTTGCTCCTTGCTCCCTGTATTTCACTGCGTGGACGCTGTAGCAAACTAGAGGTAATGGTGAACTGTAGTAGGAGTGAACTGTAAGGGTGGGCCTGAAACGACTGACTTCGCCAGTATTTGGTCTCGTTCAAGACTGCATCCATGATCTAGCTTATTTTTACCGCCTCAACCATGAGAGACGTAAGTACGTCAGACTAATTTTCATTGAAAATTTACACAGATAGGCAGAAAATATACGGTTATAGGGCGGACTGCGATTAGCCTATTTGAATTTCTACAGCTAACAATAACCGCTTCTGGAGACATTGGCCCTGACTTTAGCAAAATTAAACTTTTACATCTGCAAGATCAAGTTATACTGAGTTGCCTTTAAAGTTTTGTCTTGAAGTTAACTGACCTGGGATTGGCCTAGCTGGCTCTAGAGCACTACAGTGAGATTATTGAAGGCAACCGGCGTTGCCCCTGCACATCCGCACAGACAAAGGACATGGCAAACAGCAGTTGGCGCAGCCTAGACCGACCCATTCCCATCCAGCTCAATACCACCGCAAAGTTGCTCAAACCAGCTGTGGGCTCGACCTATCGACTCACCCTGAAGCAGAGCAGCAGCCTGAGGCTGGAGGTGCCCCAATCCCAATCCGCCTTCAGTTTGGCAATTCGTAGCCGCAGCGGTCAGCTCTTAGCCCGGTCAACGCTGGGCCGGGGTAATCCTGCATTGACGCTTGAACTGGCAGCCAGCACCTACTTTCTCCGGATCGAGCGACGGGGCAGCCAGTCAGTTTATCGGCTGCGAGCCGCTGCAGCACCGTTGTCGGCCAATCCGGCGCTGCCGACCGGTGATCCTGCGGTTCCGCCCGGAACAGCCTCTGGGTTGCTGACGGAACCTGCAGTCGAGCCCACCCCCATTTCTGCCGCCCCAACGCCCAATCCCTGTCTGTTCCCTGGCTTCAGTTTCACCAGGGTCAGCTCCGATCTGGCCAGCCTCTACGGTCAGTTTCTCACCTATCTCCGGGCGGGTAATCCGGCTAGCGACTTTCGGTCTGACAATTCGCTAATCCAGGTGGCAGATGGCAAGGTGATTATTGAAGCGGTCGCTACAGGTGATGCCGCCCTGCTGCAACGTGACCTAACGGCTTTGGGGCTGGAGCGCTCGGCCCAAGTTGGCCTGATGGTATCGGGCACAATGCCGATTAGCGCTCTCAACGAACTGGACAGCCTTGCCAGTTTGCAGTTTATCCGGGCAGCAATGCCGGTCAGGTCTGCTGTTCTGACGTGAAGCTTGCAGGAAACGAATCTGGTCTAAACAGCGGCAACGCTAGATCGACGTATAGCCGCCGTCTACACATAGGACGCAGCTGCCGAGGCCAGGAACACCACAGGACCCGCCAACTCTTCCGGTTTACCGCGCCGCTGGAGGGGCGTAAAGGTGCGAATCTGCTGCTGTTTCTCCGGGCTGTCGTGTTCGGTTGCGGCCCCCTGCATAATGTTCTCAAAATATCCGGGGGCAATTGCGTTGACCCGAATCTGGTAGGGAGCCCACTCTAAAGCCAACACCCGCACCAGCTGATTGACGCCGCCCTTGGCCGCGCTGTAGGCTACCAGATTTTGAATCCCCACGCTTGACGCAATCGACGAGATGAAAATGATTGAACCGCCCTCAGCCTGGGCGATCATCTGACGGGCAGCAGCCTGGGCACAGAGGAATTGGCCTTTCAAGTCAACGTCTATAATTTTGTCCCATTCGGATTCTGTCAAGCTTAGCGCTGGTTTGATAATGTCGATTCCAGCATTGTTTACCAGAATATTCACTTTGCCAAACTGGGATAGGGCTGTCTGAATCAGCGTCTCGCAGCTCGCAGCTTCAGTGATTTCGACCGGCGCAGCAATCGCTGTTCCTCCCCCAGCTCGAATCGCGGTGGCGGTTGCTTCTGCGGCTGGCAGGTCGCGATCGCAGATTACCAGCTGTGCCCCGTGATCGGCCAATCCCTGGGCCATGGCTGCCCCCAGACCCCGACCGGAGCCCGTGACGATGGCAACTTGATTAGAGAGGTCAAAAAGAGGGTTCATACAGGAGAGGGTTGATCGCAGAGCTAATGTTTTCAATCTGATCTGGTTTTCAGGTAGTGGACCAGCTGTTCGGCAGCCCGACCGATGTGCTGTTGCAGGAGGGCCACCGCTGCGCCGCTGTCGCGGTTCTGGCAGGCCACCAGCAACTGGGCGTGTTCGGTCTGGCTGCGCTCGCGGTAGTCAAGCTCCTGCATCTGGAGGCGCACGTAGCGATCGATATTGACATGCAGGGTTTTGATCAGACCGAGCAGGCGGGGTCGGTTGGCTGGAAGGTAAAGCGCTGCATGAAACTGCCAGTTGAGGTCAGCCCACTGCATCGGCTCAGCAGCCTGTTCGGTTTTGTCGAGCAGATCGGCGGTCTGGGCCAGATGGCTGTCGCTGAACTGGGGGATCGCCAGC
Source organism: Elainella sp. (assembly GCA_046080625.1). Taxonomy (GTDB): domain Bacteria; phylum Cyanobacteriota; class Cyanobacteriia; order Elainellales; family Elainellaceae; genus Elainella. Next base: position 4,804 of record JBJTUI010000121.1, read on the forward strand.
TCCAGGGCCAGGGTCTCCAGCGCGATCCGAATGTCGCAGAGCTCCTGGGCTTCGGCGGGCGAGAGGACGGCTACCACCGCGCCGCGATTTGGGTGGAAGTTGACCAGCCCTTCGGCCTCAAGCTGGCGCAGGGCTTCGCGCACCGGAATCCGGCTGACGCCAAACTGGGTGGCGATTTCGTCCTGGCGAAGGGACTGGCCCTCCTGAAACAGCCCGTGTTGAATCGCCTGCCGCAGGGCTTCGGCAAT
>JBJTUI010000122.1:0-8253 GCA_046080625.1 Elainella sp.
ATGGCTGCCAGAGCTGCGCAGCCTCGACACCGAACAGCTCGTAACTGGCAAAATTCCCAAATCAGAGCGACAGCGCTGTGGCTACCCCGAGCCGATTGTGGATCACAAGCTACAGCAGAGCCAGTTTAAGGCGCTGTATCAGCAGCAGAAGGGGGCGTGAGGGGATGGGGGGATGGGGAGGTGAGGGGATGAGGGGATGAGGGCAGTCGGGGTAAGCGTGGCCTGTCGGTTTTATCGGCCTGTGATTCACCTGTAATTCAATGGGCAGCCCTACCTTTCTACTTCCCCACCTCCCTACCTCCCTACCTCCCCCACGCCCCCTCACCTAGTAGCGAATTTGCAGCGTTACGCTGGCCTGCACCTCCTGTTCGCCGCCAATCACAGGTGTTGATGGCGCAGCATTGGCTAGCCCATCGGCCAGCATGGTTGTCGTGCGGTACAGTGGCATAGGCGGCGGGCTGGCTCCATCCACCTGGATGCTGACGATTTCCTGCTGGCTCAGGCCCAGACTGGTGAGCACGGCCTCGGCCTGCACTTGGGCGTTGCGGACGGCCTGCTGGATCGCCTGCTGGCGAGCGGCTTCGATTGCGGCGTCGGCGGCCACAAAGCTGACGTTTTCGATCCGGGTTGCGCCAGCTTCAACCGCCTGGTCGAGAATGTCGCCAGTCCGCTCGGTCGGCACCCGAAAGCTGACCGTGTTAGAGGCGATGTAGCCAATGATCTGCTGGCGGTTATTGGCATAGTCATACTGGGGGTTGAGCGAAATGCCGGTGGTTTGCAGCCGGTCCACGTTGCGCGACTGCAAAAACTCCACCACCGCAGCCGAACGGCGGGCCGCCTCCTGCTGTACCTCGCTGGCGGTCTTGCCCTGCACCTCGACGCCCAGCTGCACCTGGGTAAGGCTAGTGGCGACGCTGGCTTTTCCTTCTCCGCGCACGGTCAATGTTCTCATCAGCTGCTCCTGTTGGGCAAATACGGGACTGGCAATCAAACTGCTGGCGACCAGACTCGTGGCGGTCAGGCCCACAACGCCCAGCGGCGTAGCACCCAAGCAGCCAGCCAGCATCAGGGAGCGAAACGAACGAACCCAATTCATAAACTCTCCTCACCAATACGGTTAACATCGATTCGGTTGAACCCAGAACAGCATAGTCAGATCTACTGACATCCGAACAGACCTTCGAACAGACAACATGCGGGCCAAATGCATTGCTCAATCGCGCCCCTCTGCTTCCATCCATCTGCTTCCATCTGCTGCTCCTGCCTCTACTCTGTCACGCCGCCCCGCCCCCAAACTCACAGTTACAGGATCTGCAACAGCCGATTGCCGCTCCCCCGTCCTACCTTGTGCCTCGCCTTCCAAGCTCACCCCCCAGTCCGAACCAGATTACGGTAAGCTGCAATCAGCCAAACTCACCCCCATCCCCCCACCTCCCCACCTCCCCACCTCCCCACCTCCCCACCTCCCCATGCCCCAGGCCCGCAAACAATTTGGTCAACACTGGCTCAAGAGCGAAACTGCCCTCGCCCAAATTGTCAACGCTGCCGCCCTGACCCAACGGGATCGGGTGCTGGAAATTGGCCCAGGCACGGGCATTCTCACCCGCAGGCTGCTGCCTTTGGCCGAGGCGGTAGTGGCGGCAGAAATTGATCGGGATCTGTGCGAGTTGCTGCGCAAATCGTTTGGTCAAACAGCCAATTTTTTGCTGCTGGAGGGCGATTTTTTGACGATGGATCTGGCAGCTAAACTGGTTGGGGCACCAGAGTTTCAGCGTCCCAACAAAGTTGTGGCCAACATTCCCTACAATATTACTGGCCCGATTCTCGAAAAACTGCTCGGCACGATCGCCCAGCCCAACCCTCAGCCGTTTGACAGCCTGGTGCTGCTGCTGCAAAAAGAGGTGGCTGACCGAATCGCTGCCCTGCCCGGCTCCAAAACCTTTGGGGCAATGTCGGTGAGGCTGCAATATCTGGCAAGCTGCGACTGGATCTGTGATGTGCCAGCCAGAGCCTTCCAGCCACCGCCCAAGGTCAACTCGGCGGTGATTCGCCTGCGGCCTCGCCCGTTTGAGCCTGCTGCCACTGACCTCCAGCGGTTAGATACTCTGGTTAGGCTGGGCTTCGCAACACGCCGCAAAATGCTGCGCAACAATTTGCAGTCGGTGGTAGATCGAGAGCAGCTGTCCGATCTCCTGGCCTCGCTGGGCCTTAGTCCCCAAGCCAGGGCCGAAGATCTGGGCGTTGCTGATTGGGTGGCCCTGAGTAATCAGCTCAGCTAGGCGCAGGGCTTTGTGCCCCCTGCGGCCAACGGTGTGGAGGGCATCTAGGTCGGGCGTATCCAGGTTCTCACGCCTGCCAGTCTGGTTCCGTAGCAGTTGCGAAAGCTCTTGATACAAATCGCAGTCAACAACAGAACCTGAAAGCTTTATAGTTATTAGGATTCCAGACGGGGGCTTTCTGCCTTGAGCTGCCCCAATCCTGCGACTGCCCCTTCGTCTTCAGCCTGATCCATGCAAGCCTACTCCCTAATCGCACCTGCTAAAATCAATCTCTATTTAGAAATTATCGGCGACCGGCCCGACGGCTACCACGAGCTGGCGATGATTCTGCAAAGCGTTGATCTGGCCGATCAGCTCGACCTGCGCAGCAACGGCACCGAACAGATCCGCTTGCAGTGTGATGACCCGCAGGTGCCAACCGACAGCAGCAATCTGGTCCATAAGGCAATTGCTCTGATGGTCGGCGAGTTTCCCGAGGTCTACCGCAGGTTTGGCGGCGTAGATGTAATGCTGCACAAGCGAATTCCGATGGGGGCTGGGCTGGCAGGCGGCTCGGCAGATGCGGCGGCAGCACTGGTCGGCATGAATCTGCTCTGGAAACTGGGCCTCACCCTCACTGAGCTTCAGGATCTGGCGGCCCGGATTGGCTCAGACATTCCGTTCTGTGTGGGTGGCGGCACGGCTCTCGCTACCGGACGGGGGGAACGGTTAGCGCCCCTGCCCAGCCTGGACTACCTCTATGCCGTGCTGGCCAAACACCGCAGTTTGGCGATTTCTACTCCCTGGGCCTACAAAACCTACCGCCAGCAGTTCAGCGGCTCTTACGTTTCGGATCAGGCCAGCCTGGAGGAGCGCAGGCAGCGGGTGCATGCGGGTGGGATTGTGGCGGCAATCAACCAGCGCGACGGGGCTAAAATTGGCCAGCTGCTGCACAACGATCTGGAAAAGGCGGTCCTGCCCGCCTATCCCCAGGTAGAGTGGCTGCGGCAAACTCTGCGAGAAATGGATACGCTGGGGGCGATGATGTCTGGCTCCGGCTCAACCGTGTTTGCCCTGGTAGAATCGAAAGCAAAGGCCGAGCAGATCCGTCAGCAGCTCCAGGCTGCCCTGCCCGATCCCGATTTGGGCATCTGGACGACTCGCCTCTGTAGCCACGGCATTCAGCTACAGGAAGCCCGTTAGACTGCCAATCGGATCTTCACAGCCCATTGCGAGGAATCAGCCATGTCCCAGGAAAACACAACCGATTTATCTGCACCCTCCACTACAGCTGCATCTAGCACAACTCCACCCAGCACAGATGGCTATGTTCCCCCGACACCTGGCCGCTGCTGGCGGGGAGCCGCAATTTCAGGAGGATTGACCGCAGTTCTCTACGGCTTCACCCAAACGATTGTTCACGTTTTGGCGGGCGTCCCGATACCCAACAAAAGCGTAACAACCGTCAACATTGCGATTGCTGTAAGGACGCTGGTCATGGGACTGAGCACTCTGGCCACCGCAATTTTTGGAATTGCAACTCTAGGGTTGATAGCTCTGGGAATACAACTGTGGATTAAACAGCGTACTCAGCCCAATCAGTAGAGTCCCTGAAGCTAGTAGATAGCTAGGTATATCCAAGATGAATTAGCTTTTGCGGTCTATTGCTCTGGCTAAGTCAATTACCGCGATATTCCGATTGTCTTCACCTTGAAACCTCTTTTCTCGTTTTGGGGATTGATCAAACTCTTCTTTTGCAGAGAACTGACAGAGGACTGGTAGAACGAAAGCAGTTCAATCTGTATTCCCAGACTTTACCTGATCAGATTCTCTGCTAAGTAGGACGACTAGTAGCCAGCCTGATAGCGCCAGTTGATCGCCCGCGCCGAACTGTAGCGCTTAGGGCTGTGGAGAGGCCGCTCGTAGGTCACACCGCGATAGGTCAAAGTCACCAGCGGTCCAGATGGCAGAGCTGTTTCAGCCGCCTGCATCGGATCAGGAGTTGCGTAGTAGGTCTGGCCGCGATAGATCAGTTTGATTTTAGACTGGCCTTGAACAGCAGCTTGAATATCAGCAGCTTGAATATCAGCCCGTTGAACATCAGCAATAGAGGGGATAGCAATTGAGTAGGACTGGCCGCGATAGGTTAGTTTCATGATGTAGTCTCCTTAAAAATGGTTGGACAGGTCTGTGATTGAGGCTGGGCATCAACCGATTCAACCCTGCGTTCAATCTAAAGCTTCAGCGCTGAGCTGTCGGTACGAAAAAGTCAGATAAAGTCTGTTCAAACGCCACAGGTTTGCGGCAAAAGTCAGTAAAAAAATTGGCCTTACCCAGAAGCGCCTGTTTAGGTTGCTCAACCAGCCGTAATGGGTTTGGGGGCAGCTTGATGGCCACACTGAAGATTGCTGGCCAGTTTAGAAGGCAAAAAGCCAAAAGGGACGAAAAGCCGCCGGGCCAAACAGTTTGTCTTTTTTTACCGAGTCCTATTGCTTGAATCCAGATTTAGTCGTCGCCTCAGCTGCTCCGATCGTTGCGAACAATACTCGCAAGATCCGTAGATCGGTCTATGCAAATCGCCAAAGCGGTATGATACTTTTGTATTAGTAAAAGATTAATGGCTTTATGAATAGCTGACTGTAGCTGGTTTCATAATTGCTGATTTCACAGTTGCTGATTTCACAGCTCCCCTGCCTTGCTCTAGTTCAAACGCCTTGCTTCTCTATAGCTTCTGCCTGCTCTGCAAAAATTATGTGAGCGATTTTGAACTGCGAATTCTGGGAGCTTCTGGTTCTGCTGGGGTTTTATAACGTGGCCTGAGCCACGCTTTGTCAGATCTTTGCCTGCACTTGAGATATCTACGAGACATTTACGAGATATCTATGTTTGAGAAATTGGCCAGCGGTGTCTGCTCAATCGCCGTTGACTCTGGGAGATTTCTTCCCGTGACCGCCCCGTCCGCGAGGGCTACGGCGCTGCTGCCTGCACTGCTGTCTGCATAGGTCGGGCAATGGGGCAGTCTATATCTCATATCAAGCCTCTTCAACAGCGCAGAGGTCGATTCTGTGCCGTTGCCTCGATTCGACAAGTCTCTCAATATTTCATCTCAAAAACGGTTGCTCACCCTACCGCAGCAATAGCGTTTTAACCACAAAACGATCAGCCGTTCCAGTTTGCGTCTGCGGTTTTTGCTGTGTATTCTACTCCAACTCAAGAAACTAATATGAATGGAAATCTCCCTTCGATTGAAGCACTACGCCGCAGTCTCTGGATGGTGGTACAGGCAGCCCCGCTAGAGTTACGCAACCTGGCTCTGGTCAACCTGATCACCGGGGTGGGTCCGTCCCTGTCGCTGTTTTTGGGCAAGGTGGTGATTGACGAAATCTCGCGCTTGCTGCGGCAGGGGAGTTTGAGCAACAGCACGATGGCCGAGAGCTTCAACACCCTGTTGACCCAGCCGAAGCTGCTCTGGGCGATTGGGGCCTCTGTGCTGCTGGGACTGGTTGTCGATTCGATTGACTCGGTTGGCTCGTCGCTGTTTGCGGCCCTGCGGGATCGGGTGCAGGGCTATAGTCAGGGCCAAGTGCTGAACAAAGTGGCTCACTTTGACGATATCTCGCTGTTTGAGATCCCCGACCTGCTCAACCTGCTGGAAAAGGCCAATAAGGGAATTCAGCGGGTGCAGCGCCTCTCGTTTATTGTGGCGGCCACCTCCATGGGGGTGTTTATTTTTGTGCCTTCGGTGCTGGTGTCGATGTCGATTGGTTGGTGGGTGCCACTGGTGCTGATGCTCTCCTCGGTTCCCTCGATTGTGATTGAGATTAAATACCACAAAAAGAGCTGGCGAGTTGAAGAAACCCAAGCGGGCATTACCCGCAAAATGGACATCTACGCTAAAGTCGTGACTGGCGAAGCCTATGCCAAAGAAGTGCGGCTGTTTTCGCTGCAAACCGTTCTGCTAGAGCGCTGGCGCAATCTGTTTAACGAAATGTTTGGCACGATGGATCAGGTGCGGCGTGAAGGGGCGCTGGCCGTGATGCTCTGGGCCTTGATCAGCGGTCTGGGAGTCGTAATTCCCTATATCTACGTGATCGTTGGTGTTTTGAGCGGTAGCTATACCCTAGGTGATCTGGCTCTCTATACTGGTATCATTATCCAGGTACGGCGCAGTCTGTATATCCTGATCGGCAACACGGGTGATATCTATGATGTTGCTCTGGCCACCGCTCCAATTTTCCAACTCCTCGACCTCGAACCCCAGCTGCACAGCGGCCATACCCTGGTAATCCCGGCCTCAGAAGTCCGTTCAGATCAGCGCGGCATCCAGCTGCAAAATCTCAGCTTTGTCTATCCCGGCAGCGATAGACCGATTTTGGAAGACCTGCGTTTGACGATCCATCCCGGCGAAATGATAGCGCTGGTAGGCGAAAACGGGGCGGGCAAAACCACCCTGGCCAAGCTGCTCTCCCGCCTCTACGACCCCAGCAGCGGCAAAATCCTCTGGAACGGACAGGACTTGCGCGATTTGGATCTGACCGCCCTGCGCTCCCGAATTGCTGTAGTGATGCAGGACTATGCCCGCTTCCCGGCCACCCTGCGGGAAAATGTCGGCTGGGGCTATTTACCCCAGATCGAGGACGACAGCGCCATTCGCGCCGTGCTGCAAGACGCCGGAATCGAACAGGTGGTGACCGAACTGGAAAAAGGATTGGAAACGCCTCTGGGCAAACAGCTCGAAGAGGGTGTAGACCTGTCGGGCGGCCAGTGGCAGCGACTGGCAATTGCCCGAGCCCTGATGCGGCTGTCGGAGGTGGAACTGCTGGTGTTTGACGAACCGACCGCCGCCCTCGACCCCAAAAACGAGCACGAAATCTACCGGATCTTCAAAGCTATTGCCCAAGATCGGATCAGCGTTGTGGTCAGCCACCGTCTCGCCTTGGCCAAACTGGCCGACCGAATTGTCGTGCTGGAACAGGGCAAAATTGTCGAAGTTGGCACCCACAGTGAACTGATGCAGCAGGGCGACCGCTACTACACGATGTTCAGCCGCCAAGCCAGTAGCTATCTGTAATAGACCTGTTGGGAAATAAATTCTTTTAGTGGGCAGGTTTTGACCGTTTTCTTGGTCTTTATGCTGCATCCAAGTAGAAGTTCCATAAGCCCGCTGCGTTCAACATCAACCGGTCACCAAAATCACTCACACGATTTCGATACACTGTGTTTGCGAAAAGTGACCCAGAATCACCGCATCTTTCCCAACGATGAAGCTGCACTCAAGGTGGTGTATCTAGCCATCGCCAACCTATCCAAGAAGTGGACCATGCCCATCCGGGACTGGAAGCCTGCTTTGAACCGTTTCGCGATTCAGTTTGAGGGCAGATTGCCCAAAGATCTCGCCTGACACAAAATAATTGACAGACCCGATCCAGTGCGGCGAATCAACACCCCATGCCCCCCCATAGCTGACTGAAATGAAAATAGCTATACAGCGTTCACAGATAGATTGTAAACAGGGGGGCTGCGCCCCTGCCCCCCTTCAGATCCTAAAAATGATCGCTGTAGATTGGCTGTGTTCGGTAAAAGGCTCAGTAATCCTGCTGAAATTAATCAGAAAAATCATCGACCTTCTGAAATTTCGTTAGTCAATCCAGTTTGTTGGGGAACACTATCAACATATCGTTTCAGAAGACCACTTTTCATCTCCTATCCTGCATCTATACCAGAATCTGTAGCTTCTGGCTACGGCGATTGGGTGTCCAAGACTCCACCAACTCTAACTATTCCGTCATTCGGATGAGTTATGGTTAGATCTGGTGTATGAGAAAAAGGAGAAAAAAAGGCGTATCCTGCTGAATAAGGAATCATGTAAGAATAACTTAAGCAATCAATTGGATTTTCTGGGACTAATTTGATAGTTCCAATCACCCTGAAACTGCTTGCGCTCAATCGCAATCGCACTGAATTGTTCGTCCGTCACTTTAATCCCTGTTTGGTA
>JBJTUI010000123.1:0-6434 GCA_046080625.1 Elainella sp.
GCTCAGGAGTTAGATTGGAATGGTTTTGCAAAAAGAGCCGTCAAACTACGAAAGACAATTAGTTGCTCTAGGACGCGCTCTCCAAGCACTCCGAGAAGCAGAAACGGTAGATAGCGCCATTAAAATTGCCCTAGAGCATATTCAGACCGAGTTTGACTATACGCTGGTTTGGCTAGGGCTCTACGAGCGGATAGAACACCGACTGGCTGGCAAGGGCGGCTTCTGTGTTGGGGGCGATATAGCTCTGTTGAAGCAACGCATCAGTTTGAATCCGGGCGATCTGCTAGAGCAGGTGGTGATTCAGCAGCGCCCTCTCGGCGTCCCCGATTTGCGAGACGAACCCCGTGCTGGCGAATGGCGCAAGCTGGCCCAACGGCTGGGCGTTCAAGGTACGGTCGTGCTGCCTATCCGCCACAAAGACCGCTGTTTTGGCTTGCTGCTGCTGGGGTCGGCCCTCTGGGGCACCTCGCCCCACGCTGAGGAAAAGGCCCGTCTGTCGATGATCTCGGGCGGGTTGGCCGAGGTGCTCTACCAATTTGAGACGGAACAGCAGCGTCGTCTGGCCAAACGCCCCGATGAACCTCTGCTGCTGCTGGCCAAGCTCCGCATTCTGCCCTCGCTCAAGAAGCGGCTGGAGGTGATTGTCGAGGAAACCCATCGCTTCATTGCGCCCCAGCGCACCAATATCTACTGGTATGAGCCCCAGCGGCGTTATTTTTGGCGGCGTTTGGGCAACCGGGCTGCTGTCGATCAGGCCTCTGAAGAGCCGCTTCTAGTGCAGGATTTGGGCAGTTTCTACCAGGCTCTCTCTGCCGATCAGGTGGTGGCAATTAGCGAAGCTCGCAGCGCCCTCAAAACCGAGACAACGGGTCGCCTGATGCAGCAAATTCAGGCCCACTCTCTAATTGCCGCTCCGATTCTGCACCAGAATGAACTGCTGGGGTTTGTGGCCGTGGAAGGCTCTGAGGCCCGCATGTGGCTGGAAGAAGAGAAAGCCTATATGCGGGGTGTGGCGCAGCTGGTGGCTTTGACAACGCCGCTGGAGGAGATGGAAAAAACGGTGCAGCAGGTGAAGCAGGATCAGATCCTGACCGCCGAGATTACCCAGGCTCTCTATAGCGAGGCCGACTGGAAAAATATTCTGCGCCGCTGTGGCGACCAGATTTTGCGGCGGCTCCAGGCCGAACGGCTCTGGATTCTGGTTTATAACGCGGACCTGAAAAAGTTTGAAATTTGCTATCAGCAGCAGCCCCAAAACCGGCGTCCGATTGCGGCCCCATTTGAGAACCTCAACCCCGTAGACTGGCAAATGCTGGAGCGCAGCACGGAGGCCGTCGGGATCGAGAACCTGGAGGACGACCTGAAGCTAATGGCTTGGCGACAGCCGCTGCTAGAGATCAACATCCGCTCGCTGCTGGTTTGCAGTACTGCCGTCGGTAAACCGATCGAAGCCGTCGTCGTCGTGGGCCATGAAGCGGCTCGGAGCTGGAACCGGACTGAACGGGAGCTTCTGAAAGTTGTCAGCCAACAGCTGGGCCTGTTGCTACACCAGTTTCAACTGCAAAACCAAACCGAACAGCTCCAGAAAACCTACCAGTCGATCCAGTGGGGCATCACCACGATGCAGCAGATCCAGCAGCTAGAGCGGCTGGAAAAGTCGGCCATTCAGCACATCGCCCATCTGCTACAGGTGCCTCTGGCGACTCTGATTACCTGGCAGCCGGGCCAAACTACGGCCCAAATCACGGCTCCCCTGTTTGCTAAGCCCCAGTTCGGTGTCAACAGCGAAGCTGTGATTCCCCACAGCGATCCGCTCCTCCAGGCAGCCCTGCACAACGACAATCTGCAAACCTTTAGCAGCCAGGAACTTAGTCTCGAAACCCGCCAGTGGTTGACCGGGGCCGATCTGGGCCAGGTTTTGGTTTACGCCCTCAGAACTGCTCCAGAGCACGAGCCAACTGGAATTGTGCTGGTGGCAGACCGGGCCGATCGGGTCTGGTTACAGCATCAGATGAGCGCTTTTGGCATTCTGGTCAACCAGCTGGCCTGGTGTCGTCGTAGCCTGATGCTAACGGAAAGGCTGTTGACTCAGCGCAGCAGTTTGGAACAGCTCAACTGGTATAAGCATCGACGTTTGGAGGAGATCTATCGGATTCTGGGGGTGGGGGTGCGGCGGCTCAACGAGCTGAGTCACCAGAAAGAGGCCCTATCAAGCATGCGCTACCATCAGGTGCTGCGGCATCTGGGCAATACGCTGACGGCAGCCACGCCGCTGCTAAAACAGGAGCAGTGGCACCTGCAGAACGATACTGAAACTATCCCGATCGCCAGCCTGCTAAAGCGCTCGCTGGAACGCCTGGATGCTCTGATCAAACAGCGTCAGCTCTGGACGCAGGTGCATAACGAGGCCAACCTCAGCATCGGCGGCGACATTCCTAAAATTGAGTTTATTCTGCATGAAATTCTCACTATGGCCTGTCTGCGTTCCCCCATGGGCGGAAGGCTGGATGTCTGGTGTCGCGCTATTGACGCCAACTGGCTAGAGATCTCGATTACGGACAATGGGGCGGTTGAGCCTCACCTGATAGAGCAGATGGAAATTGGTCGGGCTGGCGATCTGCTGGCCCCCTCGGCGTTAGATCAGGCTCCTGGACTGCATCTGGCAATCTGTCAGTCCCTGATGCAGCGTATGGGCGGAGATTTTGTGCTGGCCCAGCTCGAAGATGGCCGCACGCTCAGTCGCTTAATTTTGGCCACAGCTACGGCTACAGCCAGCCAGACCCGAGGAGAATACGAAGTGATTAGCGGCTTTTTCTAGGCAGGGCTGTTTCTCAATCCTGCAATCTCTAGAGCGTCAATCTAGCTATCTAGACAGATCTGCTGGCCTGTTGCCCGAACATCCGTGCTGGCTTGAGCGAGTTTGGGCATTCTAGAGCAAGCAGCCTCCGCGAACCAAAATCCTGCAAAATCTCCAAAATAGGTTTATCGGAAGTTCAAATAGATCTGAATATAATCAGATCTATTAAACCTCCGGCTGTTTAGCAGCCTGGGTAGGTTTGCCTTTCTACCCAGTTGATTTGTCTTGTTGGGCGGATTGCCCCTGAACGCCGCTTCTCCCTGGTCACTTTCATCCCTTTTTTAACCAGCTCACTTACCTGAAATAGACCCTATGCTATCAACCGAAGTCATCCAATTTAGCGGGATTCTGGACAGCACAAGAACCCAAGAACTGCGTGATCGAATTCACCAGGGCATTGATCAGGGCGCAAAGACGATTTTGGTTGATTTGAAAGAGGTGTCGTTTATGGACAGCTCGGGATTGGGAGCGCTCGTGACCGCACTGAAGGCGGTACGGGCCTCGGGCGGCAAACTTTGCGTTTGCTCTGTCAATGAACAGGTGAGAATCCTATTTGAGCTGACTAGCATGGATCGCGTATTTGAAATCTTCCGTGATCAAAGCGACTTTTATAAAATCTATGGGGTTGCGGCTACTCCAGTGAATTAAGGCTCGCGGCAAGCTCATGAACTAGAGCCTGTGACCAAGAAACTGTAGGGGTGAGCCCTCGTCCCAGGCCTTCACCCCAAGCTCACCCCAAGCTCGCTACCCTGATGCCCGCTCTTGCCCTTCTGATTCCAGCTAGTAAAACTGGGCCTTGAGCAGCGAAGCATCATCCAGGAACCCATTTGCAACATTGGCCTGTTGAACTGTTCTCAGGATCTGATCCAGGCTGGCCCCGCCCCCTAAACTGCTGAGTAACGTAATCCATTCGTCTAGCCCCCAACCGGACTGGTCAACCGGGTTGAGTTCGTAAACTCCATCGCTGAAAATGTAAAGCGTGCCGTTTTCTGGAATTTGGCAGCGAGCGCTGCTAAAGGTCGCCTCTGAGATCATGCCAATCGGCAGGGAAGGTGTGCGCAGCCGCTGTACCTCCAGCTTGCCCTCAGCCCCAGAGGTAAGCAGTACGGCGGGCGGATGACCTGCACTGGCATAGGTGAGCTGGCGTTTGCGCCGATCATAGACGCCATACCAGATAGTGAAATACTTCTCGTTCTGGTGGCTCATTTGAAAAGCATCGTTGAGCCCTTTTAGGACATCCTGCGGCGCATAGAAGTTGACGTAGGGCAGGGATTGGGTGCGGAGCAGATTTAGCACCAGGATTGAAGGCAGGGCTGCGGCCAGTCCGTGGCCTGATACATCCAGCAAGTAGAGCACCAGAAAATCTGGATCAAGCCAGAAATAGTCGAAACAGTCGCCCCCCAACTGTCGCGATGGAATAAACCGAGCCTCAATGGCAACCTCGCCACTCAGCGGCTTTGGCAACAATGCCCCCACGTAGTTTGCCGCTTCAGCCAGCTCGGCCTCTAGCAGCTCTTTTTGAGTTTGGAGATCCTGACTGACCTGATGCAGCCGCAGCCCCGCCCGCACCCGCGCCTGGAGTTCAACCAGCTCGATTGGCTTTGATAAAAAATCATCGGCCCCCGTGTTGAGTCCTTCGATGCGGTCGTCCAACCCAATTCTGGAGGTCAGTAGGATAAAAAAAGTTGTGGAAAGCTGGGGATTGGCTTTCACCTGGCGGCAAACCTCGAGCCCATCCACATAGGGCATCATCCAATCGCAGATAATTAGGGCTGGATGAACCTGCTGAGCCTGTTCTAGCCCCTCCCTACCGTTGCTGGCTACGGTAACCTCATATCCCTGGTGCTGTAGCGTCCGTTGGATAACCTTGAGAACGGCTGGATCATCATCAATCACAAGAATCTTAGACATTGCAACAGGCAGCCCGAACTAAAGTAAAGCGTGATTGAAGCACATGGATAGAGCTGACGCCAACAGGCTGATGCAGCAAGACCCTCTGTTTGGGATGGACCATCCTACAGTAACCCACCAAAATTCAGAGAGAAACCTGATGTGATTATCCGGACAAGCCATAGATTTAGATGTACTTTAGACTGAAGTTTCAGTTTGCAAAAAGCCTAGTGAACTTGATTTTGCCCAGCCAGTGACCTGAGCTTCCGCGGCCAGCAAACTGCTAAGCTGATCGGCTAGATGACGGCAAAATTGAACCCAGGCCCAATTAGACTCTACCCAACCCCGCCAGGTACTGTCCTCTAATTGTATTTATATCCTGTGAGTTTCTTGCAATTGGAACCTACGCAAATCAATCGAACCCAAGTTAGTACGGATCTTGGGTTGCTCAGTCAGGTTTTGGAGTGGTTTGAGCGCCTGGATCAAGAGTCAGTGCCCCGCTCGGTTTGGCTCCAGTGTCAGCTGGCCTTGGCAGAGGGTTTTACCAATGCGGTGCGTCATGCCCATGCGGATAAACCTGCCGATACGCCGATTGAGATCGAGGTGACGCTGCGAAAACACTCGATTGAGCTGCGAGTCTGGGACTACGGGGCCGGATTCGACCTAGAAAAGCGGCTAGATATGCTGCCAGAGCCGAAGAATCAAGATGCGGATGGTGGTAGGGGCCTCAAAATTATGCAGCAAACCGCTGATGTGTTTAGCTACACTGCCGTGGACGAGCAGCGCAATTGCCTGCTGATTGTCAAACATTTTTAACGCTCAATCGAGCAACTGATAGGCTGAGATTGGTCTGGCTATCTGCCCCAATTCAAGGCAGCAGCTTTGCGGATTTTCTATTTTTTTAATAAGAATCTTCTCGAAGCTTCGCTAAAGTGGCGGCACTATTTTAAGCCTCACCCAAGGATGCAACGTCCCTGGGCTAATGCTGCCATCCTCCACCTGAAAACGGCCCTGTATGTCTCAACCGCAATACCTTTGCCGGGAGCCTGAGTTTGGCTGCCCGCCTCTACCGCCCGTACCTGAACTGCCGCATCCGACTCCTGCCTATCCCTCGCCCGGCTACTCCGACTTCACTGGTCTGCCGCCTTCCTTGTTCATGCTGTTGCTGTTTGGTGTAGTGCTGGCGTCGTTCTGGCCAAAGAAAAAGAAGAAGGAGGAACCCAAAGAATCAGACGAGGAGAAGCTGTTTAAAGCGATTGGCCAATACGAAGGCAAACGCAGAAATCAGGCAGATGGCCGTCGCACGCAGTTTGTCTACACCTTCAAAGACCCCTGCGTTGATGAATGTCCTCCTCCCAAGAAGAAAGAGGAAGAGAAGAAAGCAGACTAGAAAGCATTGTTCAGCCCTTATCTCTCCCAGAAGCTCTGGAGGTTGAGGACAAAGCCAGGCAGAATGGTTTCGCCAGAGAGGCTGTCTGGGGCAGAGCGAGTTTCAACCGGCTGACTCGGGCGGTAGATTTCGACCTGCTGGGCGCGTCGGTCGATCAGCCAGCCCAGTCTGACGCCGTTGTCGAGGTATTCGCGCAGCTTGGCTTGGGTGGCTTCGCGAGTGTCGCTGGGAGACATCAGCTCTAGCACAAAGTCGGGGGCGAGGGGCGGGAATTTCTCCTTTTGCTCTGGCGTCAGG
>JBJTUI010000124.1:0-4926 GCA_046080625.1 Elainella sp.
GACAACGACTTCGCCACTTTCCGTAAATTTGATGGCGTTGCTTGCCAGGTTGAGCAGCACCTGGCGCAGCCGCGTCTCATCACCAATGACTGTTTTGGGCAGGGTGGGGTCGATAAACGCAACCAGCGAGATCCCTTTCTGATCGGCCTTGGGTAGGAGCAGATGAATCACGCTATCGACAATGGTGGTTAAGGAGAAAGGCGCTTCGTCGAGCAGCAACTTGCCCGCTTCGATTTTGGAAAAGTCGAGAATATTGTTCAGTAAGCCCAACAAATTTTCGGCCTCCTTTGGGTATGCGAGCACCACTGTCGCCCGACTTTCCTTCCAGCTCGCTTCAACTCTCTGGCCAATTTTGCCCAGTATTTCTAGGCAAACGTGGCTCCAGCTCAATGACTTTAGCTCAGTGACTTTAGCTCAATGACTCCAGACCAAAACAGCAGCCACTTCTCCAGTGGCTGCTGCCTAGGCTATCTATTAAGTGTGGTAAGTGTGGCTGCTGTATCGAGCTCTAGGAGGCGACTTTGGCAGTCGAGCGCTGACGGCGGCCAGCAGTAATAGGCGGTTCTGCCGGGGTTTGCAGCAGGAAGACCACCGTGGGGCTATTCTGCAGCTCCCGACGCAGTATGCGGCGCAGTTCGGTTTCGATATCGGTTTTGAGCCTGATCCAGTCGAGATTGACGCCTGTGCCCAGCGGCTGCTTCGGATCATCCCAGCGGTCGCGCACTACGGCCTCAATAGTTTGAACAATCAGCTGCTCTAGCTTGGCCGCATCCATCGGGGTCGCGACGCCGCGCAGATGCACACTGGGTCTGGCAATCCAGTCACCGTCCCAGCCAATCGCCGCGGCAACCGTGACAATGCCATCCTCAGCTAGCTGCTGGCGCTCTTTCAGCACCCGCTCCTGCACCACGCCAGCATGGGACGAATCAACCAGCTCAATCCCCGACGACACCTTGTCGATCACAGCAATTGCGTCAGGGGTGAGGCCAACCACATCGCCATTGTTGATGATCACCATGTTCTCGGCAGGGACGCCCATGCTCTGGGCTGTTTCGGCATGTTTCACCAACATCCGGTGCTCGCCATGCACGGGCAGAAAGAATTTGGGCCGGGTCAGGGCCAGCATCAGCTTTTGGTCTTCCTGAGCCCCATGGCCAGAGACGTGGATACCCTTGTCTTTGCCATAGACAACCTTCGCGCCCAGCATCATCAGCTTGTCGATTGTGTTGACCACGGCAATCGTGTTGCCCGGAATTGGGTTAGCCGAGAATACGACCGTATCGCCCTCGCGGATCTTCACCTGCCGGTGCTCCCGGTTGGCAATTCGGGTCAGAGCCGCCATCGGCTCGCCCTGGGAACCCGTGGTCAGGATCAGCACGTTCTCGTCGGGAATCTTGTTGAGCAAGTTCAGGGGCACAAACAGATCGTCCTCACACTGGATATAGCCCAGCGTCCGGGCATGGGCGATCACATTCAGCATTGAGCGACCGATCACCGAGACCACCCGTCCGTTTTTCCTGGCCAGATCCAGGATCATATTAACCCGGTGTACCGACGAGGCAAAGGTCGTGACGATCAGCCGCCCCTGGGCCTGGGAAAACACCCGATCCAGGTTGGGGTAAACCGCCCGCTCTGAGGGGGTAAAGCCGGGCACCTCCGAATTGGTCGAATCGCTGATTAAACAGAGCACACCTTTCTCGCCATGCTCGGCCATGCGCTGGAAGTCGAAGCGCTCGCCATCGACCGGCGTATGGTCGATCTTGAAGTCACCCGTATGGATCACCACCCCAACCGGCGTGTGGATTGCCACCGAAAAGCTGTCGGCAATCGAGTGGGTGTTGCGGATGTATTCCACAAGAATCGAAGGGCTGATCCGCACTAGCTGACGCGGCTGCACCGTGTGGAGGGTGGTTCGATCGGCCACGCCCGCTTCGGCCAGCTTGTCTTTCAGCAGGGCCATGGCCAGCCGCGGGCCGTAGATGGCCGGAATATCAAATTGTTTTAGGTGGAATGGAATTCCACCGATGTGGTCTTCATGCCCGTGGGTGACGATCATGCCTCGAATCTTGTGGCGGTTCTCGCGTAGATAGGTCATGTCGGGCAATACCACATTGACGCCATGCATCCCATCACTGGGAAAGGCCAATCCCGCATCGAGCAGCACAATTTCGTCGTTGTATTCGAAGACGCAAGTATTCTTGCCGATTTCGTGCAATCCACCGAGGGGAATGATCTTGAGGGCGTTTGAGGAATCGATTTGACTCATGTTTGTCCTTAATTTAACGGGGTCTAACGTTTGATCTGAAAACTGAATTTGGTTTGACGAGCGAATTGAAATTAGCCAAGAACTAAAAGGTGCTGGGCGCTGGCGAAGTCGGATTAAAACCACAGGGCAGCCAGCAATGCATCGAAGTGAATTCGACTATTCAGGAAAAGGCGTCAGCCGTATGGGCCGCTCAGCGCCAATTAGAGAACGCTGCATTCAACTATTCAATTGTCAAAAACCTGGTCTTTCCGAGTCACTTCAGTCGACTCAGCCGGGCCGATTGAGCAGATTGAGCTCAGCCATGACGGCCTGTAAGGTCGGGTGTAAGGTCGGAGAGTTATCGGCGAGGGGCAGGCGAGTGGTACCCACATCCCAACCTTGCAAAACCAACGCCGCCTTCAGCGGAATCGGATTCGTCACTTGAAACAGCGCCTTAAAGAGGGGGAAAAGCTGAAGGTGAATTTGCGTTGCCACCTGCACCTTGCCTTGCTCGAACGCCTGAATCATCTGCTGTAGGGCATCACCTACGAGATGGCTAGCCACACTGACAACACCCTGGGCTCCCACTGCTAGCATGGGCAATGTCAGCGAGTCATCCCCTGAGTAGATCGCGAATTCAGCTGGCGTGAGGCGACGAATTTGGCTAACTTGATCAAGATTCCCACTTGCCTCTTTAACTGCCACAAAATTAGGGATTTCAGCAAGTCGAGCCACCGTCTCAGGCAACAGATTCTGACCTGTGCGTCCGGGCACATTATACAAAATCAGCGGCATGGGGCTGGATTCCGCAATTGCCCGAAAGTGTTGGTAGAGCCCTTCTTGGGGTGGCTTGTTGTAGTACGGGACAACTTGCAACGACCCATCTAGCCCCAGCTTATCCGCCTTTTGAGTGGCGGAAATCGCCTCCGTGGTTGAATTCGAGCCTGTTCCAGCAACTATTTTAGCCCGAGTTCCGACAGCCTGTTGAACCGCCTTAAACAGCTGAAACTCTTCGTCCCAGGTCAAGGTTGGCGATTCACCTGTGGTTCCGCATACGACTATTGTATCAGTTCCGTGGCTAACTAGGTGAGCCGCTAAAGATTCGGCCATCACATAGTTAACAGTGCCGTCTGGGTGAAACGGCGTGATCATTGCAGTCATGACGCGGCCAAAAATCGTCACGCTCTTCCGACTCCTCTCCAAGACTGATCACAAACAATGGCTTTCATAAACGATACTTTTGCAATTTTGGCTTTTACGGCTTTGATCCTTTTACGGCTTTGGTGCTTCTGTAGCTTTAATCTGTAGCTTTAAGTATAAATGCTCAACCTAAAACTATTGAACTGACCCTGGCCTGAGTTCACCTTGCTCTCACTGGAGGAAACGCTAGCTCAAGACCTGATCAGGTAACGCCTTTCCCCAGAATTCGATTTTGGACACACAGGGAAGGCAAATCAGTTCAAGTAGCCAGTGAGCCGCCTAGTCAGGCCCGGCTTGATCCAGTGCCTGTAGGTTAGCAGATAGGCTAACAGAGATAGAGGGGTATTAGCGATCTGGGCTAGGAGCCAGAATGACTGATCGCAGCAGATGCGGGCCTAACCCAGCCTTTCTGGTCTAGCAATTCGGCAATTTGAACAGCGTTCAGGGCTGCGCCTTTGCGGATCTGGTCGCCGCTCAGCCACAGTTCCAGACCGTTGGGATGGGACAGATCCTGACGAATCCGACCCACCAAAACATCGTCCTGACCGCTGGCCTCAACCGGCATCGGGAAATAGTTGGCCTGCCAGTCTTCCACCAGCTTGACGCCGGGAGCGCGACTGAGGATCTCACGGGCCTGGGTCACAGCAAAAGGCTGAGCAAACTCCAGGTTAATCGCTTCCGAGTGGGCCCGTAAGACGGGGACCCGAACGCAGGTTGCCGTGATCCGCAGATCCGGCGCGCTAAAAATCTTGCGAGTTTCGTTCACCATCTTCATCTCTTCTTCGCAATAGCCCAGCTCATTCAGGGCCGAGTTGTGCGGAAACACGTTGAAGGCGATCTGGTGCGGGAAAATCTCTGGCTTGGCTTTCTGGCCTTGCAGCACGGCTAAAGACTGGGTCTGGGCCTCCTCCATTGCCCTGGCCCCAGCACCGCTGGCCGCCTGGTAAGTAGCAGCCACAATCCGCTGGATCGGCTGCACCTGATGCAGTGGATAGACCGCTACCGCCATCACAATCGTGGAGCAGTTCGGGTTGGCGATGATGCCCTGATGCTGGGCTGCGGCCCCGGGGTTGATCTCGGGTATCACCAGCGGCACCTCGGGGTTCATCCGAAAGGCGCTAGAGTTATCGATCATCACGGCTCCGGCAGCCACAATTTTAGGAGCCCAGGCCCTCGAGATCGAGCCGCCCGCCGAGGCCAGCACCAGATCGACGCCTGCAAACGAGTCCTCGGTCACTGGCTGCACTTCCAGCTGTTCGCCCTTGAAGGTCAAGACCTGGCCTGCGGAGCGGGGAGAAGCCAGCAGCTTGAGTTCGGCCACGGGAAACTGACGCTCTTCAAGCAGCTGAATCAGCTCGGTGCCGACTGCGCCTGTCGCACCCAAAATAGCAACGCGATACGATCGGGGCAAACTAAAATCCTTAACAGCTCATTAGCTCTAATCATACCGGACTCGACAATTTCCTCAGCCCGTCTTTGGC
>JBJTUI010000125.1:0-2713 GCA_046080625.1 Elainella sp.
CGGTTTACCGAAACAGCCCTGGAGGTTTGGCGCGGAGCAACCTGTATTCGCCGTTTCCCCTACCAAGACTGGCAGAACTGGCGCTTGTTCTGGTTCAACTTTCCAGTCCTGCTGTACTTTCGCGAAGTCAACAGCATCCACTTTCTCCCCATTCTGTTCAACCCCGGCCAGCTGCGAACCTGCCTAGAACAGCGCTGTCCAACGGTTGAAACTGCCCCTAAAGAGTAATAGCAGTCTGGCGTCGAACCTGAAGCCACGGACTCGTGACAACCAGCGCAACCAGCAGTTCGGCAGCTTTTGCCGAGTTCCTCTATCATTGTTCTTTGCTGCCCCTGAAGCGGGCTTCTTTTGATTCGCCATGAACCCAGACGAGCCACAAACGCCATCCTCCCCCGCCTCCGACCCATCGAATATTCCGATCAACCTGCCGCCCCGCGAGCCGATCAGCTTTACCAGCAGGCCAGCGGAAGACGACCTGCTCCAGCGGGTTGCCGACCTCCAGCAGCAGGAAAAAGCCCTACGCCAGGAAATTGCTTCCCTGCAATCCTCCTACAACGCCATGCTGCAAAAGCAGGTAGCCGAAACCCAGATGACGATCGGTCGCCTGGTGAAGGAAGGCGTCAGCGATCTGGAACAGCGCAAGCAGACGCTTCAGGTTGCCGTTGAACAGCTAGAGCGCCGACAGGAGCGCATCAAGACCGAAATGCGCACCACCTTTGCCGGGTCTTCCCAGGATCTGGCCATGCGGGTACAGGGCTTCAAGGACTATCTGGTCGGCAGCCTGCAAGATCTGGTGACTTCGGCAGAACAGCTCCAGCTAACCGCAGAACCGCGTGACGTTCGCCCAGAGCCCGTGCGCGAAACCGTTCGAGAGCCCGCAAGAGATCCGGGACGGGAATCCCTGCGGGAGCGGCCTGAACCCGGTGCGGCCAAACCTGCTGCCAATCGCGCCGAAGCCGAGCCGGAGCCGCGCTTTACCGAATCCCGGTTCCAGGAGCAGGCCAAGCGCATCCGCAGACTGCTCGACCAATATCGCACCTCGCCCGACTATTACGGCCCGCCCTGGCAGCTGCGACGCACCTTTGAGCCGGTTCACGCCGAGCGGGTTTCGACCTGGTTTTTCAATCAAGGCGGGCGGGGCGCAATTCGCACCATGGGGTCACGGCTGCAAAATATCCTGATTGCCTCGGCCACGATCTCGGTGTTGAACGAACTCTACGGCGAGCGGCTGCGGCCTCTGATTCTGGGCAACTCCCCCGAACGGCTGGGCGAATGGCGGCGCGGTCTACAGGATTGTTTGGGCGTGTCGCGGGCCGACTTCGGCATCGACGAAGGCATTGTTTTATTTGAAGCCCCCGAACCTCTGGCTCAGCGAGCTGAACGACTGGTGAAGCAAAAACAGCTGCCGCTGATCATCATCGACGAGACGGAAGAATACGTCAGTGTCGCCCTGCTGCAATTTCCGCTGTGGCTAGCCTTCGCCCCCGACCCAACGGCTCCACCAGCCACGCCTTATTAGCGCACAGGAGGAGCAATCTGCCACCTCCCCACCCCCTCACCTCCCCACCCCTCATCTCCCCATCTTCCCCACTCCCCACTCCCCACTCCCCCATCCTGATAAACTGAAACTGCTGAACCCGAGGGCAGAACAATGATTTGGATGGCGCACCTGGCGCTGGTGGTGGCGGTGGCCTACCTCTGTGGCTCGATTCCTACGGGCTACTGGGCCGGACTGCTGCTGAAGGGCATTGATATTCGCGAGCATGGGTCGAAATCAACCGGCGCGACGAATGTGCTGCGCACCCTGGGTAAGGGGCCTGCCGCTGTCGTGCTGCTGATCGACGTTTTGAAGGGCGTGGCGGCTGTGGGTTTTGCCCGCTGGCTCTATGGCCTGCCCGCTATCGCGGCTGCCCTGCCCAATCTCACGACCTGGCTGCCCTGGATCATCACCCTGGCTGCCCTAATGGCAATTCTGGGCCACAGCCGCTCGGTCTGGATTCGGTTTACGGGCGGGAAGTCAGCAGCGACCGGGCTGGGCGTGCTGTTAGCTATGTCTTGGCCCGTGGGTCTGGGTATTCTCCTGGTATTTGGGCTGGTGCTGGCCATCTTCCGGATTGTCTCGCTGGGGTCGATTGCCGCAGCGCTGGCCGCAGTTGGGTTGATGTGGGCCTTTCAGCAGCCCTTGGCCTTTCAGCTCACGGCTCTGGTGGGCGGTCTGTTTGTGATCTGGCGGCATCAGGCCAACATTCAGAGGCTGCTGGCTGGGACAGAGCCCCGGATTGGGCAGAAGCACTCAAGCGATGCCTAAGTCCGAGTCACGAAATATACGGGCTTAGCGGGGAAAGGCGCGGTCAGTTTCAGGAATTCCGCGTAGTTTCCGTGAAGCAATATTGTACAGAATACTGAAAAGTACAATAGACAATCGATACCGCCCTATGTCTCAGCATCGCCTTGTTTCGACTCTGCTCAGCCTGACTGCGCTAGCCAGCGCAACTTTTGGTTTGGCCCAGGTCAGCCACGCCTCCACCGGATCATCCGCCTCAGAGCACCCAGCTCCCGCGACCCTGCCACTCCAGCTAGCCCAGGCTTCGACGAGTCAGGCAACCAAGACCCTCTACGTCACGGGTACAGGCCAGATCAGCGCTCCGGCAGATCAGGCGATGATCATGATGTCTTTCTATCCCAACAGCTATTATTCTGACTATTCGAACCC
>JBJTUI010000126.1:0-5179 GCA_046080625.1 Elainella sp.
CTTCGGCACCAGCGCCGACCCACCCACCGCCGGACACCAGGCCATCCTCGTCTGGCTGGCCGACCGATTCGACCAGGTTGCCGTCTGGGCTTCCGACAATCCGTTCAAGCAGCACCAGACGCCGCTCGACCACCGGGCCAATATGTTGCAGCTGCTGATCGACGAGATCAACCCGCCCCGGCATAACCTGAAGCTGCGGCAGGAGCTGAGCCACCCCCGCGCCCTGGTGACGCTGGAACGCGCCCGCCAGCAGTGGCCAGAGGCCGAATTTACCCTGACGATTGGCTCCGACCTCGTCACCCAGCTGCCCCGCTGGTACCAGGTGGAGGAACTGCTCAGCCAGGTGAAGTTATTGATCGTGCCGCGCCCCGGATATGCCATCGCCGAAGCAGATCTGGCATCATTGCGGCAGATGGGAGCCCAGGTGACTATTGCCGACCTGGAAGTGCCCTCCGTTTCTTCTACTGCCTACCGGGAAGTCGGAGATCCAGAGATCGTCACTCCGCCGATCGAAGCCTACATTCATCGGGAGCATTTGTACGAATGCCAGGACGCGCTAAAAAATCTAGTTCCATAACGCCCCCCAACAGCCCGGGAGACAAACCGCGGCTGGCCGACTTCAAGGTGGGCGTGGACAACGTGATCTTCTCGGTAGATACGGCCCAGAATCGGCTGCTGGTGCTGCTGGTGATGCGGGATGAGGAGCCGTTTATGGGCCAGTGGAGTCTGCCCGGCACCCTGGTGCGGGAGGGCGAATCCCTGGAAGACGGAGCCTACCGCGTCCTGTCCGAGAAAATTCGGGTCGAGAATCTCTATTTAGAGCAGCTCTATACCTTTGGTGGCCCCAACCGCGACCCTCGCGAGGCCGCCTCGGCCTATGGCATCCGCTATCTGGCCGTCAGCTACTTTGCCCTAGTCCGGTTTGCCGAGGCCGAGCTGATTGCCGATGGGGTGAGCGGCATTGCCTGGTATCCGCTCCAGCAGGTGCCCCAACTGGGATTCGACCATAACCAAATTTTGGAATACGGCTATCGACGCTTGCGCAATAAGCTGGAATATAGCCCGGTGGCGTTTGAGGTATTGCCTGAATTATTCACCCTCAGCGACCTCTACCAGCTCTACACGACGATCCTGGGCGACTTCTCCGACTATTCCAACTTCCGGTCGCGCCTGCTGAAGCTGGGCTTTTTGCACGATACGGGCGTCAAGGTGTCGCGAGGGGCCGGTCGCCCCGCCAGCCTCTACCGCTTTGATGCCGAAGCCTTCGCCCCCTATAAAGACAAGCCGATGGTGTTTATTTGACCTGCACCCATTCCCAACCTATGAAAATTGCAATTGCTCAACTCAACCCCACAATCGGCAATCTGGCGGCAAATGCTGAGGCGATCCTGGCTGCTGCTCAGCAGGCCGCAGATCAGGGTATTGACCTGCTGTTAACGCCGGAACTCTCGCTCTGCGGCTACCCGCCCCGCGACTTTTTGATGCAGTCTGCCTTCATTCAGGCCATGCAGCAGACCCTGGCCCAGCTCACCCAGGATTTGCCGCCCCGTCTGGCGGTGCTGGTGGGCACGGTGGTGGTGAACGAGCATTCCCATCTCGGCGGCAAGCCGCTGTATAACAGCTCGGTGCTGATTCAAAACGGCGCGGTGCAGCAGTCGTTCCACAAGCGCCTCTTGCCCACCTACGACGTGTTCGACGACCACCGCTACTTTGAACCCGGCTCCGAGAGCAGCTCGTTTGTCTTGAACGGCGTCCGGGTGGGCGTCACGATCTGCGAAGACCTGTGGAACGACGAGAACTTCTGGGGCAAGCGCAACTACCGGGTCGATCCGCTCAGGGAACTGGCTGATCAGGGCGTCGATTTGATTGTGAATTTGTCCGGCTCACCCTACACGGTCGGCAAGCAGAAATTGCGCGAGGCGATGTTGAAGCAGGCCACCCAGACCTACGGCTGTCCGATCCTCTACGCCAACCAGGTAGGCGGCAATGACGATCTGATTTTTGACGGCAGCAGCGTTGGGTTTAACCGGGCTGGCGAACTGGTCTGTCGAGCGCAGGCGTTCGAGTCTGACTGGCTGAGCGTCGAGTTTGACCCAACTCAGCGGGATTTGCTGCCCAGCCGGATCACGCCCCTGCCCGATTCTGCCGATGCCGAAATTTGGAGGGCGCTGGTGCTAGGACTGGGCGACTATGCCCGCAAGTCTGGCTTCTCGAAAGTGGTGCTGGGTCTGAGCGGCGGCATCGACTCGGCCCTAGTGGCGGCAATCGCAGCGGCGGCCATGGGGTCCGAAAACGTCCTGGGTATCCTGATGCCCTCGCCCTACAGCTCCGACCACTCGGTGCAGGACGCCCTGGCCCTGGCCCAAAACCTCGGTATCCAGACCCAAACCCTGCCGATTGGCGACCTGATGCAGAGCTACGACCACACTTTTGCCGACCTGTTTGCCGGAACCGAATTCGGACTGGCCGAGGAGAATATCCAGTCCCGGATTCGCGGCCACCTGCTGATGGCGATCTCCAACAAGTTCGGCCACCTGCTGATCTCGACCGGCAACAAATCCGAGATGGCCGTGGGCTACTGCACCCTCTATGGCGACATGAACGGCGGGCTGGCCGCAATTGCGGACGTGCCGAAGACGCGGGTCTATTCGCTTTGCCGCTGGTTGAACGGGCGGGGAGATGGGGAGGTGATTCCGGCGCATATTTTGACCAAGCCGCCCAGCGCTGAGCTGAAGCCGGGACAGGTGGATCAGGATTCGCTGCCGCCCTATGAGATTCTGGACGAGATTCTCTGCCAGTTTGTTACCCAGCACCGCTCGCCTGCCGAAATTGTGGCGTCGGGACAGGATGCGGCCACGGTAGACAAGGTGGTGAAGCTGGTGACGCGGGCCGAATTCAAGCGCAAGCAGGCTCCTCCTGGCCTCAAAATTACCGACCGGGCCTTCGGGACGGGCTGGCGGATGCCGATTGCTAGCCGCTGGCTGCCCACGAGTCAGGCAATGTCGCCCAGCGTTCCGACTGAGCTGCTGAAAACCCCGGTCGAGAGTCGGTCTTGAGGGCACGGAACCAAACAGCGCCAGAGATGTCAGTGGTAGTGCTGCATCGGTAGTGCTGCATCGGCGCTCTGTTCACAGATTTGCGATAAATTCCTCTGAGGTGACACGGGCTTGTTTAAGCACACCGCTCAGCGTTCCAATTTTTAACTCACGGTGAAGAGTTTAGGCAACGTTCACCTCAAGTGTTGTCACAAATCGAGGGCTAATTTCCGGGACTGGAGACGCTTCGAGATAAAGTCTTGTTGCCTCCCTGAGATGACTCAGCGCTGCCTCAATGGTTTCACCTTGATCTACCGTGCCGACTTCGGGACATGCAGCCGCAAAAACAGCTTCGGCTGTTTCGGACAGAACAATTTCATACATCTGGGCGAACCGCTCTCCAGTTTTTCATCCGGCCTTCAGCAAGCTGCTGTTTGCCCTGTTCAAAAGATTCGATAAAACCAGGAATATTCAACAGCTCTTGGGTGGCAGCCTCGCTCTCTCTGTCTGCTAAATAGGCTAAGAAATCGACAACCAGGTTGAGCCGCTCGCTGGATAGCTGGTCTAGGTACTGATCAATCTGTCGGCGAATTTCAGTCATGTGCTTCACCTGTATCGTTACTTCCATTATCCTCCACCGCTCCCTGAAACCAGTCCTCGCCCCGCCCCGAAGTCGCTGTCGGTTTGGGCTAGCTTTTATTGACAACCAGAATTATTCCAGATCTGCTTCAGTCAGTTCAGCAATTGCCATCAACGCTCGTAGTGTGCCAATTTTGAGATCTTTATTTTTGTGAACCGGAATCGATAGAATTTTGTTGACTTCTGTTTTCTTGTAGATGTGATGACTTCCCGTGGCCCGCTGTAGCACCCAGCCTTTACGCTCCACGATGCGGCAGAGGGCTTTGCCTGAAATCGATTTCATACCGTCAGTTCCAGGACTTGGGCTTCGGGCCTTGTCTCCTGATTGCCAGCAGCCTCTAACCAGCCTTGAATCGCGTCTTTCAGGTTGGCAATTAGCTCGTCCATCGTGTCGCCTTCAGTAATGCAACCCGGCAGAGCCGGAACCTCTGCCCAATAGCCGCCTTCTTCAGCGGAATGAACCAGAACTTTGATCTTCATTGGTACTCCATTCGCAGGTTCTTCAACTATAGTTCGGGTCAATTGCCACGCAGGGCAATGTAGGCGATGTTGTATCGGGGGTCGTAGGTGATCATCGCATCACGAGGCTTGATAAATTGCCGGACGATATTTGGGTTCAGGAATCGGTTTGCCTGCTGCCTGAGCCGCTTCAATCCAGGCTGCCTTGGCCAATTCCAGCTCTCGCACGGCAATTTCAAGCGTTTCACCAAAGGCGGAGCAGAACTTCAGGTCGGGAATATCGGCAATGTAGCCTTCGTCCTCCTCGCTGTAGAACAAATTGATGTGGTAGTGATACTGGGTCATTCGCCTGCTCCGGGTTCTTCCTCTAATATTTTTTGAACCCGCCAAAATCTTCGCGAGCAGCTTGCGTTTTTTGCTCATGCTTCTGGCTCCACCGCTCCCCGAAACCAATCCTCGCCTCGAATCCTGTCGAAGTCGCTGCCGGTCTTGGCCAGCTCGCGGTTTGTGGGGTTTAACGCTCAATCTAAGCGATCTCCTCGCCTTGGCCTGCTACGATCTCCATCTACTAACTGCGCGGTGCTTTGCTATCCTGCCAATCATGCTTGATGACGAGTGGAAAGCTGATTGCGGAGCCAGCTAACGGTCGTGTTCAGCGGACGCAGATAACCTTGGCAACTCAGCCGATCGTGCTAGGACGTTCTGGCGCAGCGCGGTTGTTAGGCTGTGGACTAAGCTGAGATCGGTTTTCCTTAATCCACGAATCGAATTTAATTAAATCTCCTCTGCCGAGATGAGTATAAAGCATAAACTCAGGAATAGTTTCACCGTTTTTTATTAATCGCTCAACTCTCGTTTTATAACTATCTTTAACACATTTTAATATAGTTTCTTGAACTTCTCTATACAGCGTTTTGTACAACGATCTGGCACAATAGTGGGAGTTTTCAATCTGAATAGCTATGAAGCCCTACTCCCTCGACCTACGCGAAAAAATTATCAGTACCTACGAGGCAGGCAATACTTCAATTCGTCAGGTGGCAAAT
>JBJTUI010000127.1:0-6746 GCA_046080625.1 Elainella sp.
ACCGTTTCCCCATCGGGCTCCAGGGCCACAAGCACATCGTGGGGACGCAGGAACACCTGGTTGCTCTCGGGCTGGTAGCCCACCTGCCGGAAAATCGGGGCGGTGCTGGGCAGGACGTTGACCGGACCAATAAAGCCCATGACAAAGGGCGTTGCCGGGTTGTCGTAGAGCTCAGCCGGGCTGCCCACCTGCTCGACCCGACCGTGGTTCATCACCACAATATTGTCTGCGACCTCCATCGCCTCTTCCTGGTCGTGGGTGACAAACACCGTCGTGACATGCACCGTGTCGTGCAGGTTGCGCAACCAGCTGCGCAGGTCTTTCCGCACCTTGGCATCCAACGCCCCAAAGGGCTCGTCGAGCAGCAGCACCTGGGGTTCGAGGGCGAGGGCGCGGGCCAGAGCCACCCGCTGCCGCTGACCGCCCGACAGCTGGGAGGGATAGCGCTCGCTCAGGCCATGCAGTTGCACCAGATCCAGCAGCTCATCGACGCGGCTGCGAATCCGGGCCTTGGGCTGTTTTTGAATCTCCAGTCCGAAGGCGATGTTTTGGCGGACGTTCAGGTGTTTGAACAGGGCATAGTGCTGGAACAGAAAGCCAATGCCGCGCTTCTGCACGCTTTCGTAGGTGGCATCCCGCCCGGTCAAGAAAATTCGCCCCGAGTCGGGCAGCTCCAGACCGGCAATCAGCCGCAGCAGGGTGGATTTACCAGAGCCAGACGGCCCCAATAGCGCCACCAGCGAACCGGTCTTGATCTCAATGCTGACATGGTCAACGGCCTGAAAGCTGCCAAATGCCTTAGAAACGTCGTCTACCAAAATCCCCATACGCTAACCTTCTACCTTCTGCTCCAACGAATAATCAATAGCCAATGTCGATAGTTGTGCCGCGCTCAAGTTTGCGCTGTGCTCAAGTTTGTGCTGCACTCCAGGCTGTGCCCAAGTTTGCGCCGCGCTCAGGCCGCACCTCATCTAGCCTACCGCGAAAAGCTCAAAATCTCGGGCGATTTACTGGTGTTTTTACAAATCATCTGATAACTTGATCTATACCCCGCTAATTCGAGTAGATTACTGGTGTTTTATCACAAATCACGGTAGATTTGAATCCGTATAGCGCGGTAACTTGCTCGATTTAAGGGAATAACCTCAACTGAGCTAAATGGCGACAGATTCCGCCCAACTCGTTCCATCCAAATGAGTTAGAGCGATCTTAAAAGGCCGCTATTTTGCCCAATGTACCGAGGTTTACAAAAATCATACTGATTAAGGAAGAGGCTATGGTGAGGTTTAAAGTCAATCGCTGGATGCGCACAGTCCGGGGTTGGGTTTCCCTGTTTTTAGTCGGTTTAGGACTCTGTATCACGCTCACAGCCTGCACGGGCGGTTCCCAGACGGCTAACACCTCGTCGGGCGCATCCCCATCTCCAGCAGCCCAGGGTGGTACGGCTAATCTGACCCTGGTGTCGTTTGCTGTCACCCAGGCGGCCTACGAGCAAATTATTCCAAAATTCACGGCTAAGTGGAAGGCAGAACGCAACCAGGACGTGGTGTTTGACCAGAGCTATGGCGGTTCCGGTTCCCAGACCCGCGCCGTGATCGATGGTTTGGAAGCAGACGTGGTGGCCCTGGCCCTGGCCCTGGATACCAAGAAGATTGAAAAGGCCGGGCTGATTGATGCGGGCTGGGAGAAAGAAGCCCCCAATGACGGCATTGTCACCCGCTCGGTGGCAGCTCTGGTGACGCGGGAAGGCAACCCCAAAAACATCAAGGGCTGGCCCGATCTGGCTAAGAGCGATGTCAAGGTGATCACAGCCAACCCCAAAACCTCTGGCGGTGCCCGCTGGAACTTCCTGGCCCTCTGGGGTGCAGTCACCCAGACCGGCGGCAATGATACCAAGGCGCTAGACTACACGACCCAGGTGTTCAAGAATGTGCCGGTGCTGCCGAAGGATGCTCGCGAAGCCACAGATGTGTTCTTCAAGCAGGGCCAGGGTGACGTGCTGATCAACTACGAAAACGAAGTGCTGCTGGCCAAGCAGAAGGGTCAAAGCCTGCCCTACATCATCCCGACCGATGTGAACATCTCGATTGACAACCCGATTGCCATCGTAGACAAGAACGTCGAGAAGCACGGCACCCGCGAAGTAGCTGAGGCGTTCGTCCATTTCCTCTACACGCCGGAAGCTCAGGAAGAGTTCGCTAAGGTCGGCTTCCGCCCGGTCGATAGTTCGGTAGCTGAAAAGTTCGCTAACCAGTTCCCCAAGGTCGATAAGCTGTTTACAGTGCAAGACGTGGGCGGTTGGGACAAGGTGCAGCAGCAATTCTTTGACGACGGAGCCGAGTTCGATAAAATTCAGGCGCAAGTTGGCAAGTAGGGATTTGCCAGAGTCGATTTAATGTTGGAATGGGGTGAGGAAGTTCCTGTCTACACCCTATTCGCTGCCTCTAAGGGCGGGTGCTATGGCTAGATCCCTCTACTGCCAGACTTCGATAAAAAACGGCTCCCGCTCCAGTCCTGATTGCCATTTATTCAGTTTTCCTTTTTCATATGGCCACCAATTCCGTCAGGCAGGTCAGAAGTCCTGCCGATTCTGTCAAGTTCAAGCTGCCGTCGATTCCCTGGCTGGTAACCTTCGCCTATCTAGGCGTGATGCTGCTGGTGCCCATGGTCGCGCTGTTTCTCAAGGCAGCCACCCTCAGTCCTAGCGAAATTTGGCGGGTTGCCACCAGCCCTGTGGCTCTGTCCTCCTACAATGTCACCTTTGGCACGGCGCTGCTGGCCGGAGTGGTGAACGGTTTTGCGGGCCTGATCATTGCCTGGGTAATGGTGCGCTACGAGTTCCCCGGCAAGCGGATAATTGACTCGCTGATCGACCTGCCCTTTGCCCTGCCCACCGCCGTTGCCGGTTTGACCCTGGCTACGGTCTACAGTGAGAACGGCTGGCTGGGCTCGCTGCTGGCCCCGCTTGGCATCAAGGTCGCCTTCACCCGGTTGGGGGTGTTTGTGGCGATGCTGTTCATCTCCCTGCCGTTTGTGGTGCGGACGGTGCAGCCCGTGCTGATGGAGGCGGAACGCGAAGTGGAAGAGGCGGCCTGGAGCCTGGGAGCAACCCCCTGGCAGACGGTGCGGCGGGTGGTGTTGCCTCCCCTGATGCCCGCCGTGCTAACCGGGGTAGCGCTGGGCTTTGCTCGGGCTGTGGGGGAATATGGCTCGGTGGTAATTGTGGCGGCCAACGTGCCGTTTCAAGACCTGATCGCCCCGGTTCTGATCTTTCAGCGACTAGAACAATACGACTATGCGGGCGCAACGGTGATTGGCACGGTGATGCTGCTGATCTCGCTGGTGCTGCTGCTGGGCATCAACGTTTTACAAAGATGGGGAAGAAAATATGACAGTTGATTCGCAGCTCGACTCGCAGCGACCAACCCCGCCCGTACCCCCCGTTCAGTCTGCTGGTGTTGTTCGGCCTGAAGGCGGCCAATGGGTGAAGCTGCTGCTGATTGGTTTTTCTATTCTCTATCTCGGCCTGGTTTTGTTCATCCCGGCCTTGAATGTGTTTTACCAGGCCCTCAGAGGCGGACTGGGCGGCTTTTTGGGCACCTTCACCGACCGGATTTTCCTGAATGCGGTCAGGCTAACCCTGCTGATGGCCCTGATTGCCGTGCCGCTCAATGTGGTGTTTGGGCTCTGTGCTGCCTGGGCCATTGGCCGCAACAAAAACTTTCCAGGCCGGGCGCTGCTGATCAGCATTATCGATCTGCCCTTTTCGATCTCGCCTGTGGTCGCCGGTTTAATGGTCGTGCTGCTCTACGGTCGGGTAGGCTGGTTTGGACCACTGCTGGAGGCCAATGACATCAAAATTATTTTTGCAGTCCCTGGCATGGTGATTGCGACGGCCTTTGTCTCGCTGCCCTTTGTGGCCCGAGAAGTGATTCCCGTTCTGGAGGAAACTGGCCCTGAGCAGGAGGAGGTGGCCAAAACTCTGGGTGCCAGCGAGTGGCAAACTTTCTGGCGCGTCACCCTGCCGACGATTCGCTGGGGCTTGCTCTATGGAGTGCTGTTGACCAACGCCCGCGCCATGGGTGAATTTGGGGCGGTGGTCGTGGTGTCGGGCAACATTGCGGGCCGCACCCAAACCCTGCCTCTGTTTGTGGAGCAAGCCTACAAGCAGTACCAGACCCAGCAGGCCTACTCAGCTGCATTGCTGCTGGCCTGTTTGGCAATTGTGACGATGATTGCCAAGGCAATTTTGGAGCGCAAAACAGAAGGCAAACATAGCAGCGGTCATTAGCATAATCCGGCTGTAACGAGTTAGCGGATTATGACTAGAGCTATAACCAAGGTGATGGTCAGGGTGGTAGTTGGGGAAATTCTCAGGGCGATGCTCAGGGCAATGATGCGCTTCAGCTTTCGGCGGTGATCTTCCGTATTCTATCTGGCTCTCTAGATTCTTCCTTTTATCTATTCCCTTCCTCATCCTTTCAGATTCATAGCCACAGTCAATCCTACTTCATATGGTTCTAAACCAGGCTATCCGGCAAGCGTGGCGATCACCTCTCCAGTGTGGCGAGTGTCGTAGCCGCCCAGGGTTTGCAGTTGCAGCAGAACTTTGCGGTGGCCCAGGGTGCTCAACAGCTGTTGCACAGGCGCTTCTTCCAGGTAGGACTGCAAGATCACCAGGTCATAGCGCGACCGGTGCAGGGGAATGAACCCCAGCCCAAACACCTCGGCAATCGCCGCCGTACTGATGCCCGCATCGGCTGCGCCTGACAAGACTGCTCTGGCGACCTCCTGATAGTTCAGGACGATTTGATCAAAGCCATCAACCGCCGCAACCGGAATTCCGGCCTCCTGGAGTTTCTGTTCCAGCAGCAGCCGACTGCCCGACCCCACTTCGCGATTGACAATTTTGACACCCGGCTGGCTCAGACTGGCAACCGTGGTTAACTGCTTGGGATTTCCCGGCTGGGTGAGCAGTCCTTCCTCAAAATAGCCAAGCCCGATCACGACCGCAGTTTGGCCCCGCAGGGCGCTCTGCACAAACGGCAGGTTATGTTCATTGGTCTGGGGATCATAGAGCCGCATCCCTGCCATATGGGCTTCCCCCTGAAGTAGGCTTTGCAGGGCATCCCTGCTGTTCATCAACACCTGCCGCACCCGCAGTTCTGGATGCCACCGTTCGGCGGCTCTGGCCCAAAGCGAAAGGGCCGGTTCCCAGCCTGCAATCACGACGGTTTGACGCAGCCTGGCCAAATCTTCGAACAGCGTGACCGGAATTCTATTCCCAGCCTGTACAGATTGATCTCCAGATTGATCTCCAGCCTGATCTCTGGCCTGACGGTGCGAACCTGGTCCGTTGGCCTCACCATCGGCAGGGATCATTTCGGTCTGGAAGACCTGATCGCCTGTGAGCGGATAGGCTACCCAGCGATCGCCAATTCGCGCCAGACTCACCCGCGACCGCTGCCCCTCGGGAAACCCCTGGGCCGGGATGGCTTCTACCGTGACCAGTTCCTGATCCAGCCAGAACAGATTCTCAACCTGACAGCCCAGTGCCTTGGCCAACCGCAGCGTAATTGCCACAGAGGGAGCATATTGCCCAGCCTCTACCCCGCTGATTGTCTGACGGGTAACGCCAGCCAGCCTGGCCAAGTCCTGCTGGCTCATGCCCAACCGGCTGCGAATCTGCTTGAGGTTGTTGCGAAGTTCCTGCTCTTTCATGGCTTCTCCTTGAGGATTGACGGAGGGTTAAGGAGGGTTAGAATAGAAGTTTAGAACCGGGAGAGCGACTCCCCAGGCAGTCATGTCGCAAGTATACTAGACATGTTGCCAAAATACTTGCGAATGAGTACAATGGCGGCAATGCAGCGCAGGATTGGGGCTTGACTGCTGATTTCCAAAACTGTATTCCAGGTTAGGTTATTGTCTGGCTATTGTCTGGTATTATCTGGCCTGTGATTTGGGCCTGCGGTTTTGCTGGGTCTGGTACCGAATCCTGGCGATTGTGGGTTGACCAGTTTAACCTGTACAGAACCACTGTTTAGCAAGCTAAGTTGCTACTTACAGCGGCTTTCAGATCACGAAACCATGGATTAACAGTGGGGTGCAGGGGCGTAGCCCCTGCGTGGGGGCACCGCCCCCACACCCCCTCCTTGAGCTAACTGAAATGAAAATCGCTGTAAGTTGAATCTGAGTTGAATCTAAGTTGAAGGAGACGCCCATGAAAGTTAGTGCAAGAAACTCTCTCAAAGGAACCGTCAAGTCTGTTGTGACGGGCGCTGTCAATGATGAAGTGGTTGTTGAAGTTGCTCCTGGCGTAGAAGTGACCGCTATTATCACCAAAGCCTCGGTTGAAAGCCTGGGTTTGGTGGCTGGCAAGGAAGTTTATGCAGTGATCAAATCATCTGATGTAATGATCGCAGTTGATTAAATTCGCGGTTGATTGCAAAGATGCCTGTAGGATATCTGTAGACAGATTTTAAGTAGCTCGCCTTAATTAAACCCAAGATCAGTGAGGGGGTGCAGCGGGCAAGCCCCCTGCGTGGGACACAGCCCCACACCCCGCTATTCCACGGATAATTCTGTTCATCTACTTAGAATTGGATAATTTAGGTTCTTCCAGAATTGCCGTGGTTGCCACTAGATATGGAATTTAGTCATTTCCAGGAGATGAACCGCTTCAGGTTGAACCAAAGCGTTCATAGCCCCGCAGATCGAGGGTTAAGCGCTGAAAAATCCGTTTGACA
>JBJTUI010000128.1:0-7872 GCA_046080625.1 Elainella sp.
ATCCAGCTACCTGGAACAGCAGTTGCAGCAGATGCAGGCGGACGAACGGCTGGGCGTAGCCCCAACCAAACAGCCCAAGCGCACGATTGTCGATTTTTCTAGCCCCAACATCGCCAAGGAGATGCATGTTGGCCACCTGCGCTCCACGATCATTGGCGACTCGATTGCCCGGACGCTGGAATTTCTGGGCCACGACGTGCTGCGGATCAACCATTTGGGCGACTGGGGCACCCAGTTTGGTATGCTGATCGCCCACCTGAAGGACGCCTACCCCGATGCCCTGACGACTGCCAACGCTCTGGCTTTGGGCGACCTGACCAGCTTCTACAAACAGGCCAAACAGCGATTTGACGAAGACGAAGCCTTCCGGGAAACGGCGCGGCTGGAAGTCGTGGAGCTTCAGGCGGGCAATCCTGAAACTCTGAAAGCCTGGAATTTGCTTTGCCAGCAGTCGTTTCTAGCCTTTGAGGAAATTTACAGACTGCTGGGTATTCAGATTACGAACCGGGGCGAGTCGTTCTACAATCTGCTGCTGGCTGCGGTGGTGCAGGATTTGGATCAGGCGGGTCTGCTGGTGGAAGACCAGGGAGCGCAGTGCGTGTTTCTGGAAGGCTTTACCAACAAGGAAGGTAAGCCCCTGCCCCTGATCATCAAAAAATCCGACGGCGGCTACAACTACGCCACCACCGATCTAGCCGCCGTGCGCTATCGCATCCAGCAGGACCAGGCCGAGCGGATTATCTATGTCACGGATGCGGGTCAGGGCAACCACTTCGCCCAGGTCTGGCAGGTGGCCAAGCGAGCGGGCTGGATTCCCGATTCCGTGGAGCTGGTGCATGTGCCGTTTGGCCTGGTGCAGGGTGAAGACGGCAAAAAGTTCAAGACCCGTTCTGGCGATACGGTGCGGCTCAAGGACTTGCTGGATGAGGCGGTGAGTCGAGTTAAAGCCGATCTGGAGAGGCGGCTACAGGAGGAGAACCGCCAGGAACCGCCCGAGTTTGTCGAGCATGTAGCTGAGGTGATTGGGATCAGCGCCGTCAAGTATGCCGACCTCAGCCAGAACCGCACCAGCAACTACATTTTCAGCTACGACAAAATGCTCGCTCTACAGGGCAATACGGCTCCCTACATGCTCTACGCCTACGCCCGGATCAACGGCATCCGTCGGAAAGGCGAAATTGACTTCCAGCATCTAGAGGGCCAGACCGTGACGCTCCAGGAGGAGGTCGAATTTGCCCTGGCCAAATACCTGCTTGGCTTTGACGAAATGTTGAGCGCTGTCGAAACCGAGCTAATGCCCAACCGAATCTGTCAATATCTGTTTGAACTCAGCCAAAAATTCAACCAGCTCTACGAGCGCTGCCCAATTCTCCAGTCGGCGGAACCCCAGCGCACCTCGCGCCTCATCCTGGCAGATTTGACCGCCCGCACTATCAAACTGGGCTTGTCGCTGCTGGGAATCGAGGTGCTGGAGCGCATGTAGTCGAGTAGGCTTACTTGTTAACTCGGGTCAGCAGCTTGAGAGAGGTCGGCTTCAGGAACAGCCAGCCCACAAAGAAAAACGAGGCTGTGAATAGCTGGGTAATGTCGAGGGCCGACAGGTAGCCATCGGCCAGCGAAGCAATGCTGCGGTCGATCAGGCCAAAGCTCCAGGACGAGATGCCAAAGAGCCAGATCCCGTTCCGCAAACTTGCCAAAAAACTGAGCATTTCGAACGATGGACGATCGTACATGATGTAGCTCCTTAACAGGTGGGTCTAGTTGCACCAGCGGTGCTCGGTGCTGGACGCGATTCAAAAACGGCCTGACGACGGGAGATTCGACAGCTGATCGGGTTTTCCAGCCAGAGTAATTCAGCCTGGCCTCCCAGGGCGATGCACCTTGGACGCTGTTGCCCCAGTTTAAGAAATCTTAAACTCACTTGACTTTCGTCCAAAGTAATAGATCGAATGGTCTGCTGATGTATTTAGTCGTACTTTTTCGGCCCAACTTAGGAAAAGTCTTGCTAAAGACCTGTGAAATCTCTATGAACCGTGGGTCAGGATCTCTAGCCGGGACAAAATCCGCCTGAATTCACCCTTGTCTAGACCGAGAACTGGCCCTTCCCTGCGAGAATAGGCAAATAGCTTGCCGTTTTAGCATCTCGATAGGGTCATGGTTTACGCGATCGATTTTGGTACAAGCAATACGGTTGTAGTCCGCTGGAACAGCGCTACAGAAGCTCCCGAAACCCTTGCCTTACCGGGTTTATCGCAGCAGCTCAGCCAAAACCCGCCGCTGATTCCCAGCCTGGTTTACGTAGAAGATGCCACCCAAGCCGAAATTATTGCCGGACAGGCCGTGCGGGATCGGGGGCTAGATTTGGGCAACAATCCCCGGTTTTTCCGCAACTTCAAGCGCGGCATTGGCACCGAGGTCAAAGGCTTCCTGCCGGAGTTAGACGGACGTTCGGTCAGCTTTGAGCAGGCGGGGCAGTGGTTTTTGCAGACGGTGCTGGGCCAGCTCCAGGCCAGCGAAGCCGCAGAGCTGGATGCGCTTGTGTTTACGGTGCCGGTCGATAGTTTTGAAGTCTACCGGCTCTGGCTCACCCAGGTTTGTCAATCGCCCACCCTCAAAATCAAGGAAGTGCGGCTGCTGGATGAACCGACGGCGGCGGCTCTGGGCTACGGGTTGGCCAACCAGGGCAATGTGCTGGTGATCGACTTTGGCGGCGGCACGCTCGATCTCTCCCTGGTGCAGCTGGAAGGCGGACGGCAGGCCTCTGCTAAACCGGTTGGCTTTCTGCTGAAGTGGGGCCAGCGAGTGCTGGAAGAGTCCAGTCAGCGGCCCAAGCTGGCTCGGGTTTTGGCCAAGGCGGGTCAGAATCTGGGCGGGGCCGATATCGACAACTGGCTGGCCGAGCATTTTGCCCAAACCCAGGGTCTAACCGTCGGTCCCCTCACCCTGCGGTTAGCCGAACGCTTGAAAATCCAGCTCTCCCAGCAGGAGCAGGCCCAGGAAGTCTATTTCAACGACGAAACCTTTGAGAGCTATGAACTCCAGCTCGACCGCACCCAGTTCGAAGCAATCTTGCAGCAGCACCAGTTTTTTGAACGGCTGGAGGGTTGCCTCAACCAGGTGTTGCAACAGGCCCAGCGCCAGGGACTAACGCCTAACGACATTGATGCCGTGCTGCTGGTGGGTGGTACTGCCCAGATTCCAGCCGTTAGAGCCTGGGTTGAACAGGCGTTTCCTGTCGAAAAGGTCCGGGCCGAGAAGCCGTTTGAGGCGATTGCCCAGGGCGCGCTGCAATTAAATCGTGGCGTGGAGGTGAAAGATTTTCTCTACCACAGCTACGGCATTCGCTACTGGGATCGGCGCAACAACTGCCACGGCTGGCATCCCCTGATTCCCCAGGGCCAGCCCTACCCCATGCCCGAACCCGTCTCGCTGATCCTGGGAGCCTCGACCGAAAACCAGCCCAGCATTGAGCTCGTGATCGGCGAACTTGGCTCCGCCACCAGCAGCACCGAGGTCTATTTTGAAGGCGACCGGCTGGTGACCCGTCAGCTTGCCAGCGGTCAATCTGCTGTCAAACCGCTCAACGACCAGGGCTCCGCCCGCACGATTGCCCAGCTGACGCCGCCCGGCTATCCCGGCAACGACCGGATCAAAATCCTGTTCCGAGTCGATGAGTCCCGGTTCCTGCGGATCACGGTCGAAGACCTGCTCACCCTCCGAACTCTGCTGGACGATCGCCCGGTGGTGCAACTCAGCTAGGGCTATGGGCTGCTGCTTAGCTCTGGCCGTTCAGTTCTAGCCGTTCAGTTCTAGCTAATTCAGCTACTCAGCCAGCGGGCCGCGTCTTTGGCGTGGTAAGTCAGAATCAGGTCGGCTCCGGCTCGCTTGAAGCCAATCAGGGTTTCCAGTACGACGCGCTGTTCATCGACCCAGCCGTTCAGGGCAGCTGCCTTGACCATCGAATATTCGCCCGAGACGTTGTAGGCGGCAACCGGCAGGTTGGTGGCTTCCTTGACGCGCCAAATGATGTCCATGTAAGCCAGAGCGGGTTTCACCATCAGCATATCCGCACCTTCGGCGATGTCGAGGGCAATTTCCTTCAGCGCCTCCCGTCCGTTAGCCGGGTCCATCTGGTAGGTGCGACGGTCGCCAAACTGGGGCGTAGACTCCGCCGCATCCCGGAAGGGGCCGTAGTAAGCCGAGGCATATTTGGCGGCATAGGACAGAATCGGGATGTCTTCGAATCCGGCAGCATCTAGACCGGAACGAATCGCCTGCACGAAGCCATCCATCATACCCGAGGGGGCAATAATGTCGGCCCCGGCGTTCACCTGAGACACAGCAGTTTTCTTCAGCAGCTCCAGCGTCGGATCGTTCAGCACCCGTCCGGTCAAATCGCCGACCTCTAGGTAGCCGCAGTGGCCGTGGGAGGTGTATTCGCAGAGGCAGGTGTCCACAATCACCACCAGATCAGGCACGGCAGATTTAACCGCCGTGGCGGCTCGCTGCACAATCCCGTGGTCGTGCCAAGCCCCTGTGGCGTCAGCGTCTTTGTCTGCCGGAATTCCAAACAGAATAATGGCCGGAATGCCGAGGTCATAGACTTCTTTGGCTTCTTCAACAATCTTGTCAATCGAAAGCTGATAGACGCCCGGCATCGATTTGACTTCTTTGGCGATGCCTTCACCCGGAACGGCGAACAGCGGATAAATTAAATCATTGGTAGTCAGCACATTTTCCTGCACCATCCGACGAAGCTGGGGATGGTTGCGGAGGCGACGAGGACGATGGGTCGGAAACATAGATTTACTAAAGCTAGAACTAAAGACCTAGAACTAAAGCGAGGACAGAGTTTAGATCAATCCCAATCCTTAGTAGTCTACGACTTTGTTTGGCGCTCTCGCCGACCCATTCTATTACGAACTGTAAAAATTAACCGGATGGTATTTGGAACTGAGCTAGCGCGTCAGACGCTCAGTATCGAGTAAAAACAGCGTGCGCGTCTGGTCTTCGCCCACTGGCACGATGGCAATGTGGCTGGCAATCTCCAGGGTGTCAGAGCGGCGGTAGGACTCCGGCAACTTGCGAATCAGGTTGGTCGGAATATCCAGCAGCAGCGGCGTTTCAATTGCCGGAATGCCCAAGATTTCTTCCCGTTGGGTCTTGATCAAGACCAGATAGTGATTGGCTGCGGACTCAGCTTCAGCCTGAAACAGGCGGCGATGCAGATCCAGCACCGTAATCTCGCGCTGATCGACCCGCGCTAGCCCAACCGGGTTGAGGCCGCTGCCATGCACTGTGGGCAGATTCACGACTTTGTGGACCTGCTCAATTCGCACTGCCAAACTCAGCTTGCCAATCTCAAACGTAATCAACTTGAGCAGCTGGGCCTGGGTTTTGGGTGCAGCAGGGTTTGAATCAAATTGTGTTGAAGCTGTGACAGGATTTGCTGACATAGGTGAAGGGCCAGAGAGCGTGAACTGGGTGAGTTGCGCCAGCCAGAAGGCTAGAGCGTGAGCCAGAATGAAAAATCAGCGGAGCTTGAAGAGCCAATCTAGGCGGCAGCACTCAGCAGGGTTTGCAGGGCGCTCAGCAGATCGTGCTCCACGTAGGGTTTGCTGAAATAGGCGGTTGCGCCTAGATGCATCGCTAGACGGCGGTGTTTGTCGTTGCTGCGCGAGGTCAGCATCATCACCGGAATTTGGGCAAACTCTGGGGTCTGGCGGCGCTGGCTCAGGAATTCAAAGCCATTCATGTTGGGCATCTCGATATCGCAGATCACAATCTGCACCGATGCTCCCTGCTCTAGATGGGTCAGGGCTTCGCGGCCATCTCGCGCCTGCAAGACCCGGTAGCCTGATTTCTCCAGCGTTAGCGCCAGCATTCGCCGCAGGGTCGCCGAATCATCTACAACCAGAACCGTCTTGACCGTTTGGCTGGTAGCCACGGGCTGATGGCGGGGCGGTTGTGCAGCTGGCCGCGAGAACGACCCGCTAGCTTCCCGGTTCAGGGTCAGATCGACCAGCGTAGCGGCATCGATTACTGGCACCAAACTGCCGTCTCCGAGAATGGTGCAGCCGTAGGTGTAGGCCGGTGGCGCAATCGAGGCCCCGAAGGGTTTGATCACCAGCTCTTGCTCAGTAATCAGCCGATCGACTTCAATTGCAAAGCTATGCTGATCCCGCTGGATCACCAACAGGGGCGAGGTCCAGTCCTTGGGCATGGGAGCAACGGTGAGAGAGTCACTGGTTGAACGCTCGGGGACGACACAGCTATAGTTGAGCAATTGCCCCATCCGATAAATCGGCACGAGCTGCTCGCGCCAGTAAAGGAATTGTTGGCCGCCCGATTGTTTAAGCTGGGTTGGTTTGGGCACCAGAATTTCCTCAATGCTGTCTGAGGGCACAGCGATGGCCGTTGCTCCAACCGAGCAGGTCAGGAGTTTGGCCACCGTCAGGGTGAGGGGAATCCGCAGGGTAAAGGTGGTGCCTTTGCCAGGTAAGGAAGTCGCCGAAACACTGCCCTTGAGAGAACGGAGCTGAGCCCGCACAACGTCTAGCCCCACACCGCGCCCCGACAGTTCACTCACCTGCTCGGCAGTCGAAAATCCCGGTTCGAAGATGAAGTCCAAAATTTGGTTGGGCTTAGCCGATTCCAGATCCTGCGGCGTCAACCAGCCCAGTTCCACGGCCCGTTGACCGATTCGCTGCACATCCAGCCCCTTGCCGTCGTCTACCACCTCGATCAAGGTCTGGTTCCCGCGATGATAGGCCCGGATCTCGATTGTCCCCTGTTCAGCCTTATCCTGGCTGCGGCGAGCTGAGGGCGCTTCAATACCGTGGTCAAAGGCGTTGCGCAACAGATGCAGCAGCGGATCGTAGAGCTTCTCCAGCACCATCTTATCGACCAGAACTCCTGTTCCGCTCAGCCTTAGGGCCACCGACTTATTGTATTTGGCAGACAGGTCACGCAAAACTCGCGGAAACCGGTTTAGCACGTTCCCCAGCGGCAGCATTCGAGCCCACATCAGCTCGTTTTGGAGCTGGATCATTTTCTGGCGCTGTTCGTTCAAAGTTTGGCTAGACTGCGCTGAGAACAGGCTGACGTCCCCCAGGGCTTCCTCAATTTGCATCACTTGCTCAAAAATGTCCTGCAGCTCAAAATGCAGCAAGCTGTAGCGATCCATTTCCAGAGAGTCGAAGGAAGCCGTCAAGGCTGCACCGGTTCCGGCTGCCACCGCAGCTGTTTCAAGCCGCTGACTGGTACGCTGGGCTGGCGTAACCAGCATCCGATCCGACAGATCCTGAAGTTGGCCGATCGCACCCTGAAACCGCTCAAATCGCTCTACCAGATCGCGC
The DNA here is from genome assembly GCA_046080625.1 of Elainella sp. Taxonomy (GTDB): domain Bacteria; phylum Cyanobacteriota; class Cyanobacteriia; order Elainellales; family Elainellaceae; genus Elainella. The sequence continues at coordinate 7,359 of JBJTUI010000128.1, forward strand.
ACGGAGCTCTGCATCTGGTCGTTTTGCAGCGATAAACTGTTGCGGTTGATTGCCAGCTCGCCCACCAGGTTGTTCATCCGCTCTAGGCGCTGAATGTCAACCCGCACAGAGAGGTTCGCGGGCGTTGGGGCTGTTGGCTGCTGGGTCTGCTGTGACTGACCAGAGCGGAGATATTGCTTCCAGGTTGTTTCATCCTCGGGGGCTGCTGCTGGCTCAGTTGGTGCAGATTCAACGATTTGAGGTTGCTCAGCGAGCGAGGGTAGGGTTTCAAAAATCTGTTCAGCAGAGACTAACAGAGTTTCAATCGTGGGAGCTGGCTCGACTGGCGGCGCATCATCTTTAAAAAGTCGCGCCTAACGGCAACGACACTTTAAAAAGTCGCGCCTAACGGCAACGACAAGACCTCAGCTGTATAGATATACGGCTTCATTTTTTAAAGATTTTTATCTCAAAAATCATGTCGTTGCTTTAGTGCGACTGGCAAAAATCATGATCAAAGCTTTAGTGCGACTGG